>NZ_JABUMQ010000468.1:0-6550 GCF_013336645.1 Myxococcus sp. CA039A
GACGTGGGAGCGACCGGAGCCGGGGGGCTTCGAGTCGGGCAAGGGGCTCCCGTGAACCCACGATGATTTGAGCAACGCGGCTCTCGTGCGGCAACGGGAGTGGCTGTTCGGGCTCCCCGATTTGTTGGGGGATGAGTCGGGGGCCTTTTCTTGATGCGGAGCCTCTCTTTAAGAGGGGCATCGGGTGCTCGGGCTGTTGGGGGATGGCCCGAGTCCCTTTCTTTTGGAAGGACAGTGGCGAGGACTGAAGCAAGAAGGGCCCCGGACCGTTGGGGGATGGTCCGGGGCCCTCGTCTTTTCAGCGTCGCGCGTCGGGCGTCGGGCGCGCGGGTGACGGTGACTACGCCTTGGCCTTGGCCAGCGTGTCCTTGGCCACCTTCACCACGTTGTCGACGGTGAAGCCGAACTTCTGCTGGAGCGCCTTGATGGGAGCGGACGCGCCGAAGCTGCGCATGGCGACGATGCCGCCCTGGAAGCCGACCCAGCGCTCCCAGCCGAACGCCGCGCCCTTCTCCACCGCGACGCGCGCGCGCACGGTGGGAGGCAGCACGCTGTCGCGGTACTCCTGCGACTGGCTCTCGAACAGCTCCCACGAGGGCAGGCTGACGACGCGGGACTTGATGCCCTCGGCCGTGAGCTTGTCGTGGGCGTCCAGGCACAGGGATACCTCGCTGCCGGTGCCGATGAGCACCACCTCCGGCTTGCCGCCCTCCGCGTCCGCCAGCACGTAGCCGCCCTTGGCGACACCAGACGCCGCGCCGTACTTGCTGCGGTCCACGGTGGGCACGGCCTGGCGGGTGAGGACGAGGACGACGGGGTGGCTCTTCTGCTGGCCGATGACCCTCCACGCCTCGACGACTTCGTTGGCGTCGGCGGGACGCAGCACGATGAGGCCGGGGATGGCGCGCAGGCTGGCGAGCTGCTCCACGGGCTGGTGCGTGGGGCCGTCCTCGCCCAGGCCGATGGAGTCGTGGGTGAAGATGTGCAGCGCGGGCAGCTCCATCAGCGAGGACAGGCGGATGGCGGGGCGCTCGTACTCACTGAAGATGAGGAACGTGGCGCCGTAGCCGCGCACCTTGCTCAGGCACAGGCCGTTGACGATGGAGCCCATCGCGTGTTCGCGCACGCCGAAGTGGATGTTGCGGCCGGCGTGCTCGCCGGGCTTCATGGACTCGGAGCCGGTGATGTACGTCTTCGTGGACGGGTTGAGGTCGGCCGAGCCACCCACCAGCCACGGGTAGTGCTTCGCGACGGCGTTGAGCACCTTGCCGCTGGACTCGCGGGTGGCCATGCCCTTGGCGTCGGTGGGGAACGTCGGCAGCTCGGAGTCCCAGCCCTTGGGCGCTTCACGGCGCTGCATGCGCGTCAGCTCGTCGGCCAGCTCGGGGAACTGCTTCTGGTACTCGACGAAGCGCGCATCCCACGCCTCGCGCAGCTTCTTGCCGCGGGCGCCCATGCGGTCCTGGAAGCGCTCGCGCACGCCCTCGGGGACCAGGAACTTGGCGTCCTCGGGCCAGCCGTAGTTGCGCTTGGTGCCCTTGATTTCCTCGTCGCCGAGCGGCTCGCCGTGAGCCTTGGACGACCCCTGGAGCTTGGGGGCGCCGTAGGCAATCTGGGTGGTGACGATGATGAGGGTGGGCTTGCCCCGCAGCGTCTTGAAGGTGTGGAGGGCCTCGCCCAGGACGGTCAAATCGTTGGCGTCCGGCACGCGCAGCACGCGCCAGCCGTAGCCCTCGAAGCGGCGGCCCACGTCCTCGGTGAAGGCCAGGTCGGTGCTGCCGTCGATGGAGATGTGGTTGGAGTCGTAGAGCCAGCAGAGGTTGGGCAGCTGGAGGTGGCCGGCGATGGACGCGGCCTCGGACGCGACGCCTTCCATGAGGTCGCCGTCGCCGCAGATGGCGTAGACGTCATGGGAGAACATCTCGAAGCCGGGCTTGTTGAAGTGGCCGGCGAGCCAGCGGCTGGCGATGGCCATGCCCACGCTGTTGGCCACGCCCTGGCCCAGGGGACCCGTGGTGGTCTCCACGCCGCTGGTCCACCGGTATTCGGGGTGGCCGGGGGTGGCGGAGTCCAACTGGCGGAACTTCTGGATGTCCTCGAGCGAGACGCTCAGGGCGTCCTCGACCTTGTAGTCGCGGGTGACGCGCTTGACGCCGGCCAGGTGGAGCAGCGCGTACAGCAGCATGGACGCGTGGCCGTTGGAGAGGATGAACCTGTCGCGGTCCGGCCAGATGGGGTGGGACGGGTCATACCGGAGCTCTTGCTGCCAGAGCTGGTAGGCGACGGGGGCCAGGGACATGGGAGCCCCCGGGTGGCCCGAGTGGGCTTGCTGTACCGCATCCATGGCCAGGGTGCGGATGGTGTTGATGCTCAGCACGTCCTGCTGATTGTCGGTCGTCATAAGGTCCTCGTGCTCCGGGCTCACGCGCGGCGCACCATGCCGTAACTGACGCCGGGGCGCCGCACGAAACGAGCGCCCCTGGCTGCCCGCAGTCCTTCAGTCCACGGGCCCCTGGAATTCCCTGCCCCGGAGGGGGGAGGCGAGCGACTTCAGCGCCGCGCCGCCGCGCCCTTCACGGTGCGTCCGCGAGTCAGGTGGGCCACCGCCTCACCCAGCCCCTCCACGGTGAGGGAGAACATGGGGAACACCTGGGCAATCATCGCGATGGAGCCCGAGCGCCACGAGCCCATCGGCTCCGGGTTGAGCCACACGTTGCGCTCGAAGTGCTGGGCCAACTGCATCAGCCACGTCAGCCCTTCCTGTCCGTCCGCCTTGTAGCGCCCCTCGGCGTCCGTGCGGATGGCCAGCTCGTACGGCGCCATGGACGCATCGCCCACCAGGACGAGCTTGTGGTGCCGTCCCACCTGCGCCACCAGCTCCGGCACCGTCATGCCGCCGGTGAGCTGGGGCGTGGCGTAGAGCTTTCCGTAGACGCAGTTGTGAAAGTAATACGTTCGCAATTCCTTGAAGTGCGTGGCCTGGCTCGCGACGGAGAACAGCCGGCTCATCACCGCGGCGTAAGGGTCCATGGAGCCGCCCACGTCCATGGCCAGCACCACGCGGGTGTTGGGCCTGCGCGGAGGCCGCGTCACCACCTCCAGCTCGCCCGCGTTGCGAGCGGTGGCGGAGATGCTCTCGTCGATGTCCAGCTCGTCCGGCGCTCCGTCTCGAGCGAACGCGCGCAGCTTGCGCAGCGCCACGGCCATCTGCCGCGTGTCGAGCACCAGGTCGTCGCGATACCCCGCGTACTTGCGTGCCCCCGCCTGCATCATCGCCATGCCCTGCTTGCCGCCGGCCTTGCCCCCCACGCGCATGCCGCCGCGCGAGAAGCCGTTGTTGCCGAACGGTGACGTGCCGCCGGTGCCAATCCACCGGTTGCCGCCGTCGTGGCGTTCCTTCTGTTCGCGAAGGCGCTCCTCGAACAGGCGACGAATCTCCTCGGGGTCCAGCGCCTCCAGGAGCGCCATCTCCTCGGGCGTCAGCTGGGGCCGCTCGCGCGCCTCCTCCAGCCAGGACATCAGCTCCTGCGTCAGCTCCAGGCCCGCGGTCTCCACGCCCTGGAAGTGGGAGAGGAACGCCTGGTCGAACGAGTCGAGCTGCGTCTCCGAGTGGACCAGGAGCGCGCGCGCCACGTGGTAGAAGCCGTCGAGGCTGCTGTCATGGAGGCCCGCCTTCAGGGCTCCCGCCAGGGCGAGCGCCTCCTGCGCGCCCACCTTCACGCCCCGTCGCCGCAGCTCGTAGAAGAATGGCAGGAACATGGCTCAGGCCCGTGAGCGCCGACCGCGTCCGAAGGCCTCGGCCACGGAGACCAGGTCCTGCTCCTTCTTCAGCAGGGCGCCGAGGAACGGCAGGTTCTCGTCCAGCTTCAAGTCGTTGATGCCCTGGGCCTTGAGCACGGCAATCCAGTCGATGAGCTCGCTGGTGGAGGGCCGCTTGCGCAGACGGGTGAAGCCGCGCAGCTCGTAGAAGACCTTGAGGACCTGGTCGGTGAGCGCGGCGTCGAGCCCCGGGTGGTGCACGTCGACGATGCGGCGCATCAGCTCCGCGTCGGGGAAGTCGATGAAGTGGAACACGCAGCGGCGCAGGAACGCGTCCGGCAGCTCCTTCTCGTTGTTGGACGTAATCACGACGATGGGGCGGTGTTTCGCGGCCACCTCGTCGTTCGTCTCGGTGACGCGGAAGCGCATCCTGTCCAACTCGTGGAGCAGGTCGTTGGGGAACTCGAGGTCCGCCTTGTCGACCTCGTCGATGAGCAACACGACGCGCTCGGGGGCGGAGAACGCCTCGCCCAGGGGGCCCATGCGGATGTATCGGCGGATGTCTCGCACGTCGCCGTCGCCGAAGCGCGAGTCATACAGGCGCTGCACGGTGTCGTAGACGTACAGGCCGTCCTGCGCGCGGGTGGTGCTCTTCACGTGCCAGGTGAGCAGCTTGTGGCCCAGGGCCTGGGCGATGGCCTCCGCCAGCAGCGTCTTGCCGGTGCCCGGCTCGCCCTTCACCAGCAGGGGGCGCTGGAGGGTGAGGGCACAGTTGACGGCGGCCTGGAGGCCCTCGTGGGTCAGGTAGGAATCGGTGCCTCGGAAGCGGACGGAAGGAGGGGCCGGAGTCATGTCCCGGCTCCTTTAACATCCACGACGTCGCCGCGGGGGCTCGGGTCCATCCCTGGGAGGGGGCTGCTCGGCGGGCCGCTGTCCCTCCCTCCGGGGCACGTCAGACCCTTTACCTATTCTCGTTCGTATCCCAGCAAGGCCAAGGAATGCGGTGGGTCGCGTTCTTGGTGGGAATCCGAGTGCTTGGAGGCATCCGTCGTGGGTCACCCGTTCGTCGTCACGTTGTTGTTTGTGTGGGCGCTCTCCTCGATGGTGCGCTCGTGCCCGACGGCGACCGCCCTGCTGTCCGAGCGCCCCGTGACGGTGGAGACCCAGGCCTCGGTGATGCCCAAGCCGGTGGTGGAGACGGTGCCGTCGCCTCATGTTCCAGGCTGATACGTCTGTTTCAGGATGGCCCCCGGGTCTGAGACTTCTGCTCGGAGCAGGACCCTGGGGAGGGGGTTGGGGCTGAAAATCGCTCGGGGGATGACCGTTGGCGCGCGTCGTGCAGCGGATTTCCCGCCGATAACCCAGGACGGCGTATATCCTCCCGTCACATGTCCATTGCGAACGAGCTTGGAGAGATGTTCCGGCGCGAGCTGCAGTCCCAGCTAGTGCCTTTGCAGCAGGCGGTGAATCGGTTGGAGGAGGGCCTTGAGGCCCTGGACATGCTGCGTTCAGTGACGTTCCGCCTGGCGCCGCTGACCAGCCGGTTGGGTGCGCTGGCGGGAGTGCGTCCCGCGGCGACGACGCGGCAGGCGGCGGTGTTGCCGGCGCCGGCGGTGAAGCGTGGCAAGCCGGGACGTCGTCCCACGGCGCAGGTGGAGTTGCCGTTGGTGGCGACGCGAGCTGCGGCGGCGAAGGCGCCGGTTGCGGTGGCGCGTGGAGCGAAGACGGCGGATGGCTCGCGTTCGTGCGCCATCATCGGGTGCAAGCGCCCCAGCCGTTCGAAGGGGTATTGCTCGGCGCACTACCAGAAGCTGCGGTTGCTGATGCGCACGGACCGTCGTCCGACGGCGTGGGTGGATGACGCCCGGCCGCAGTCGGTGCAGGACGTGAAGCTGCCGCGCGGTCGTGCGGCGAGCAAGGCGCTGCAGGAGTCCCAGCCGGTGGCCGCGAAGCGTGGCGCGTCCCGGTCCAAGACGGCGGCGCGTGGCAAGAAGGGCAGGATGGCGTAGCTGAGCGGAGTCGCGGAAGGCTCGCGCTCCACTCGCTGTCCATTCGAGGTGGGCTCCTGAAGTGAGGGAGCCCGCCGCCCCGTTCGAGTGTCCCTGAGGAGGGCCGCTGCGCGAGGCGTGTATCCGGTCCACCCAACCCAATCCAAGCGGAGGCGTGCTCGCAAGCACGACGCCCGACAGGCCCACCGACGTCCTGAGCCGCGAGCCGCCCTGTGAGGCGATGTGCTCGGGTGCAAGGGAGAGGACGCGAATGGGTGTGTCGCGCTCCTGCCCTGCGAGCCGGCGTGTGCCGAACACCCCGGGAAGTCCCTGGTTCTTCGGGGCGGGAGAGCGTCGTCCAGGCGGGCGTGTGGATGGCGGACAGCGGGGCGCGGGCTCCCGTTGACAGTAAGGGTCCCGTGATGGGATTCGGGCGCCATGAGTGAGCAAGGCTATCCAGTCACCGTGGCGGTGCGGCGCCCTGATGGGCGAGTGGAACAGGTGCGAGTCGGCACGGCGTTCAAGAATGAAGAAGGCTTCACGCTGAGGATGGGCGAGTTGTCCATCGGCGGAACGCCGGATGCGGCGTCGGCGGCGCCTCGTCGCGCGGCGGCGCCCAGTGGCGGCGGCGGTGGCGGCGGCGGGGACGGAATGGTCTTCCCGAACTACGGCCGCAGCAAGGGCGCGCCGGTCGCGGGCGCGAGCATGCAGGACCTCGAGTTCTATGCGAACGGCGCGCGCCGCTCGCTGAACGACCCGAGCAAGTCGCGCTGGCACGACAAGGAGCGCCAGTTGCTGAGCGC
>NZ_JABUMQ010000469.1:0-6501 GCF_013336645.1 Myxococcus sp. CA039A
CCCCCGTGGCTCCCGTGGCCCCCGCCGAGGAGGAGCACGGCCTGCCCCTTCCGCTCCCCCAGGGCACGAAGACCTCGCCCGAGCGCGAGGAGGACGCGCGGGACGAGACTCGTAACAAGCGGTCGGAGCGCTGGCGGAGCGAGGAAGAGGAAGACTCGCGAGCCGAAGCCCGGAACGAGCGGGCGGCGAGTCGGCGCGAAGAGGAGGCTCGGACCGAGGCTCGCAACGAGCAGGCGGCGGACGAGCGCGAGGAGGAGGAAGAGGACGCCCGGGCAGCGGCGCGAACGGAGTCGCGCAACGAGCGGGCAGCGGACCGGCGCGAGCGCGAGCGCAGGCGCGAGAAGGAGAAGTGCGACGAGGACTACCTCGACGAAGAGGTGGAAGACCTCGCCATCCTCCATCCGCTGGAGCTCAACGTGGATGGCCGCGCGCTCACGCCCGAGCGCGTCGAACTGCATGGCCTCAAGCGGCTGACGGAGGACCAGGTGCGCGCCTTCATCGGCTCGCCATCCACCGAGCCTGCCGCGCCCCTTCAGACCCGCGACCTCCAGCGGATGCTGCGCCGCCTGGCGCACACCGGCCTGTTCGCCCGTGTCGAGCCGCGCCTGCGTCTCCCCGAGCAGGGGCCCGTCGTCCTGGAAGTGCATCTGGAGGAGAACCCCGTCGTCACGTCGGTGGAAGTGGAAGGACTCCAGGACCTGCGGCGCACCGAAATCCTCGAGGAGGTCTTCCGCCTCCCGCGCCGCTTCCCCGATGAGGACGAAGACGAGGATGAGGAGTTCATCGTGCGCGTGAATGGCGCGCGCGGGACGCTGACTGTCGTCAGCACTCCGTGCCCGCCGCAGCGTCCGCCTCGTGAGTGGCTGGCCCGGATGGAGCGTGAGGAGTACCGCCCCGGTCTCGTCCTCGGAGGGGTGTCGGCCGCGCTGCAACGCGCGCTGAGAGACTTGCGCGGCGACGGCTACATGCTCGCGAGCCTGTCCGGCACGCTGACGCCGAAGGGCCAGCTCACCATCATCGTGGACGAGGGCCGCCTGGAGGGCGTGGACGTGGTGGGCGTGGACGGCCCTGTCGCGGACCGGGTGCGCGAGGCGCTGGACCTGAAGGCCGGAGACGTCTTCCTCCGCAGCGACGCGCGCCGCGCCATGGAGCGACTGGAGTCGCGCCTGCCCTTCCTGCAAGCGTCGAGCGTGGACACGGACTCCGACGAAGCCGCGCGCCGACGCGACGCGCGCATCGTCGAGGAGCGCGCGGCCGACGGCGTGCGCCACTACCGGACGGAGGAGCAGAAGCGCGGGGAGCGCCGTCGCCGCGAGCAGGTCGAGTTCGACCTGAGCTGGGGCGAGCTGTTCGAGTCCTGGCGGCACGGCCACGACGGCGAGGGAATCACGCTGGAGGGACGGCGCCTCGTGGTGCACGTGCGCACGCGTCGCCCGGACCTGGACCTGGACCTGCTGCCCATCCACACGCAGGTGACGGGGTTCGCTCCGGGCCTGGCGGGCTCGCTGCGCATCTGGGATTCGAAGGACCGCCTCCACACCACGCTGGACGCCGCCGCCTTCATCCCCCTTCGCTGGGGTGGGCAGCGCCTGCCGGATGACCCCGAGGGCACGAAGCGGCAGCGCGAACTCAACCTGCTGGGCGGAGCGCGCGTGGAGGTTCCGGCGGTGGGGCTCGCGGAGCTGGGCGGTCAGGCGTACGACTTCACGGACACGCTGGACCGGTGGCGGATGAGCGACATCGACTCGTCCATCTATTCGGCCCTCATCAACCGGCCGGACCGCGACTACTTCCGCCGCAAGGGCGTGGCGGCGTTCGCGACCTTCCGCTGGTCCGAGGACTGGCTCGCGGGCGTCGAGTACCGCTCCGACCGCTACGAGACGCTGCGCAGCTTCACCCCGCCGCTCTCGCTGTTCCGCCGCGACTCGCCTCCCTTCCCCAACGCACCGGTGGACGAGGGCCGCTTCCAGTCCGTCATCGCCCGGCTGGAGTACGCCAGCGGCAGCCCTCGCAACGCGAAGGTGGGCTCGCTGTTCCGCACGCCGGAGACGCCCCTCTTCCACGTGGACAAGGACTGGGGACGCAGCCCGTTCCTGCATGGGTTCGTCACGCTGGAGGTGGGCGAGGGTCCCGCCGCGACGGGTCCGGACGAGCGCTTCTGGAAGCTCCTGGGTGACGTGACGATGGTGGTGCCCACGGGCTGGGAGACGGGCCTGCGGCTGCGGCTGCGCGGCGCGGGCGGCGACAACCTCCCCGAGCAGAAGCGGGAGGCGCTGGGTGGCTGGAGCGCGCTGCGAGGCTTTGGCTTCAAGGAGTTCAAGGGCGACGTGTCGGTGCTGGGGACGGCCGAGTACCGGTGGCATTCCTTCGGCGTCTTCGCGGACCTGGGCACGGTGCGCGGTGCCGGTGAGTGGCAGGACGCGCGGCTGGGCGTCGGTGGCACGTTCCACTTCAGCGACGACGTGCGCGTGGATGTCGCGTGGCGCACGGACGAGAAGGCCACGGCCACGCCCGAGGCCCGCCTGTTCTTCGTGCGGACTTTCTGAGGCCCATGAAACGAATGGGGACACGGACAAGACGCACGCTCGGCGCGGCCCTGGTGGCCGCGGCGGGACTGTTCGCGCCCGGGGCCTGGGCGGAGGAGCCACGCGTCGCCTGCACCGCCACCCTCTCCGGGCGGCGCGTGCTGGCACGCTCGGAGGCCTTCTCCTTCCTCTCGGCGGAGCTGGACCGGCTGGTGCGGCTGGGCATGGCGGGGAAGCTGGAGGTGGAGCTGACGCTGTGGAAGCGCCGCGCGCTCTGGTTCAACACCCGGGTGGACGGCGCCAGGCTCACCCAGGTGATTGCCTTCACCCGTGAGGGCTACATGCTGGATGGAAGGCCGCTCCCGGAAGGGCCCGCCACGCTGGAGCTGGACCGCGTTGCCTGGACGCTGGAGGCGCGCCCCGAGGACGGTGAGCGCCTCATCGTCCAGGTGGAGGTGAAGCTGAACGTGGTGACGGCGGCCAGCCTGGGACGAATGGCCTCCTGGCTCTCGCGGACAGAGGGAGCAGGAGAGACAGACCGCTCCACCCTGACAGGCACGCTGCTGCGCACCGTGGCGGAGGACCTCTCCCAAAAGGCCTCGGGACGCTGCGACGTCGCGCCGCCGACTTGAGCGGGGAAGGCTCGGACGAAGCACGGTCCGACTGAAGCACCGACGCGGCCCTTGCATCGACGAGGGCCGCGTCCTCGGTGGCCGGCTCCAGCCCGAGTCACGTCACAGCCCTGCTCGCGACTCGCGAGCTTCACGACTCACGGAGTGCCCGGCCGCGCGCCGAGGCCTGGAGGACCGTCATGCGTTTCTGGATGCTCCCACTGCTCGTCCTGCTCACCTCGTGTGGACTGGACCTGGCACCGCTCGCGCGCACGGTGCATGTCTTCGTGCCCGAGGACGAGGATGCACACGTCCCCGTCCTCTATCTGGAGAAGGGCCATGCCCTCTTCTTCCCCGATGGAGTGGGCGGGGGTGCGAGCCCCGTGGAGCCCCGGCCCAGCGAGCTGGTCGCCCTGGGACAGCGAAGGGACATCGTCATCATCGCGGTGGACACCGAGCCCCTGCTCCACCAGGAGGCGCTCCCCGACGGGCGCATGCGCTACATCACCCACCTGGGAGGCCCCTGAGCCCAGCCCCTGGTGACACCGCGGGGTGACGGTTTCCCGCCATGACCGGTGTAGGCTCGGACGCCTCGCTGTTCACGAAGGAGCCACACACCGATGGCCGCGCAGACGATGGAGCAGCTCGTTTCCCTGTGTAAGCGCCGGGGCTTCATCTTCCCGGGGTCCGCCATCTATGGAGGCCTTCAGGGTACGTACGACTACGGTCCGCTGGGCGTCGAGCTAAAGAACAACCTGAAGCTGGCCTGGTGGCGCGCCAATGTCTGGGAGCGTGAGGACATGGAGGGCATCGACGCCGCCATCCTCATGAACAAGCTCACGTGGCGCTACTCGGGGCACGAAGAGACCTTCGTGGACCCGATGGTCGACTGCAAGAGCTGCAAGATGCGCTGGCGCGCGGACCAGATCGCCGGCAAGTGTCCGAACTGTGCCTCCACCGAGCTGACCGAGCCCCGCCCGTTCAACCTGATGTTCAAGACACAGGTCGGACCGGTGCCAGACCCCGAGTCGTTCTCGTACCTGCGCCCCGAGACGGCGCAGGGCATCTTCGTCAACTTCAAGCACGTGCTGGATTCGACCTCCCGCAAGCTCCCGTTCGGCGTCGCGCAGATAGGCAAGGCGTTCCGCAACGAAATCACCCCGCGCAACTTCATCTTCCGGGTGCGGGAGTTCGAGCAGATGGAGGTCGAGTTCTTCGTGAAGCCCGGCGAGGACGAGGCCTGGCACCAGAAGTGGGTCGAGGACCGCATCAACTGGTGGATTTCCGTCGGTCTCTCCCGCGAGAACCTGGTGCCGTACCACCAGAAGCCGGACGAGCTCGCGCACTACGCCAAGGCCACCGTCGACCTGCTCTACCGCTTCCCTCATGGGCTGGAGGAGCTCGAGGGCATCGCCAACCGCACCGACTATGACCTGGGCTCACACAGCAAGGACCAGGGCTCGCTCGGCTTGAAGGCGCGCGTGTCCCCCAACGGCCACAGCACCGAGAAGCTCACGTACTTCGACCCCGAGACGAAGCAGCACGTGGTGCCGTTCGTCATCGAGCCGTCCGCGGGCGTCGACCGTGGCGTGCTCGCGGTGCTGAGCGAGGCGTATGCCGAGGAGCAGGTGAAGCCCGCTCCGGCGGAGCGCCTGAAGCCCGTCGAGGAGGCGCTCGGCGCCTTCCTCAAGTCCGTTGGTCGCAACGAGAAGCTCCCGGTGGAGGCGAAGAACGCCCTCCTCGCCGAGGGTGAGCGAATCGCCGGCGCGCTCGGTGAGCGGCTCGCGTCCATGACCGGACTGCTCTCCATGCCGGGCGCGGAGAGCATCGAGGTCGCGAAGAAGCTCCGCGGGCAGGTCGACCCCGTCGTCGACGAGTTCTACCGGACGGTGCTGCACTTCAAGCCGCGCCTGGCGCCCATCAAGGTGGCGGTGCTCCCGCTGAAGAAGAACCATCCGGGCATCGTGGGCGTGGCCAAGGGCATCCGTCGCCAGTTGCAGTCCTCGGGCTCGATGCGGGTCGTCTACGACGACACTGGCGCCATCGGAAAGCTGTACCGCCGCCAGGACGAGATTGGCACCCCCTTCTGCGTCACGGTCGACTTCGACACGCTTGGAGATGGCGAGTCCGCTTCCTCGAAGGACACCGTGACGGTGCGCCACCGCGACTCGATGACCCAGGAGCGCGTGGCCATCTCCGAGCTCGAGGCCTACCTGCGCGAGAAGATGGCCTGAACGATGTTCCCGGGTGAGGCCTGCAACGGCCTCACCCCACCTTCACCACCGCGCGGCCGAAGTTCTCGCCTCGGAACAGGCCGGCGAACACGGCGGGCGCGGACTCCAGGCCCTCCACCACGTGCTCGCGGTGCTTCAGCGTTCCATCCTGGAGCCACCGCCGCAGCGCCGCCCGCGCCTCACCGAAGCGCGCGGCGTAGTCGAACACCACGAAGCCCTCCATGCGCAGCCGCTGGATGATGAGGAACGGCGTGTTCTTCAATCCCGCGCGAGCCTCCGGCGGAACGCCGTAGTCCGCGACGAGCCCCGACACCACCACGCGGCCCTTCAGCGCCATGCACGTGAGCGCCGCGTCCAGCGTGGAGCCACCCACGTTGTCCAGGTACACGCCCACGCCCTGGGGACACTCCCGTCGGATGGCGGCGGCCAGGTCCTTCTCCGCGCGGTAGTCGAGGCAGGCGTCGAAGCCCAGCGCCTCCACCACCCAGCGACACTTCTCCGGGCCGCCAGCGATGCCCACCACGCGAGCGCCCTGACGCTTCGCGATTTGTCCCGAGATGGAGCCCACCGCGCCCGCGGCGGAGGACACCAGCACCGTCTCCCCAGCCTGGGGACGCCCCAGCTCCAGGATGCCGAAGTACGCCGTCAGCCCGGGAATGCCGAGCACGCCCAGCTCCGCCGAGGCGGACTCCGGTCCAGGGTCCACCTTGCGCAGTCCCCGCGCGCTCACCACCGCGTGCTCCCGCCAGCCCCAGCCGCCCACCACCACGTCGCCCACGGCGTAGCGCGTGTCCCGGGACGCCAGCACCTCGCCCACCGTCGCACTCCCGATGACCTCACCCAATTCGAGGGCCGGTGCGTACGAGTCCACGCCCCCCAACCGGGCCAGCGTGCCCGGGTCCACGGACGCGAACAGCGTCCTCACCCGCAGCTCTCCGTCCCGAGGCTCGCCCACTTCCACAGGCTCCACGCGGAAGTGCTCCGGCTCGGGCAGTCCGGGGATGTGGCGCGCGAGGACGACTTGACGGCTCGGGAGGGTGCTCATCGGCGGCTCCGGGTTCGAGGCGCCCCACCATCTTCCTTCCACCTCCCCGCTGGCAACCAGGAGTCAGGACTTCCTAGGCTGTCGGC
>NZ_JABUMQ010000046.1:0-44580 GCF_013336645.1 Myxococcus sp. CA039A
CCACTTCAGCCGCTCCAGCAGCGCGGTCCTCCCCACGAGCGGCGGCTGACAGGCCCCCGTCCCCCACCGGCGAACCCCTTCAGCCAGGGGCACCCGTGACGACACGCGCGGGCAGGTGGACAGGCCAGGGGAAAGTCGTGTCCCGCAGGCCAGGCACACGCCCGAAGACGAGGTCATGAGCACCTCCAGAGCCCGAACCTCTAACGCTCCCGGCCCCTCGCGCCCCTCGCGCCCAGGGGTTGTGCGTGTGTATTGAATTCGCCTGTGGGCCTGCCCTCCAGGCCACCGCATGCCTCCTCGGCGCTTCTGGGGGTGCGCTCAAACCCTCACAATCCGCGCCAATCCGCCACCAATGACAGACGTTTCCAACCCCACCGCCCCAGCCCTCACCCGCAGTATGCTCCGCCCCGTTTCTTGGAGGGCAGGCAGGCGTGTCGAGAACTGTTGAATACGAAATAAATTTGGTCGATGGTTGTCTCCGTCGCAACGCGGCGAACCCCCGCCGTGACCTTGGAGAACCCCCCAGCTGAAACCAGGAACCGGCCCGTCGTGAGATGGCCGCCGGACACACTCCCCGTCTGTCTGTTTTTGAATCCCCAGAGGTCCCTACATGAAGAAGTCTCTTCTGCTGGCTGGAGCACTGCTCGGCCTGAGCGCCACCGCTTGTGGTCCCCAGGACGACGTCACCGAGCTGGGCGAGGCCCCCGCCGGGCTGGATGCCACGGAGTACGCCACGTCCGTCTCCGCCGCCGCGCTGACGGCCACGGGCTGTACGCAGCTCACGGCCGCGTCCGTCATCGCCAAGGGTCATGACGGCAACGTGCCGGCCAACACGATGGACGACAAGCTGGGCACCCGCTGGAGCTATCTCGGCAAGGGTGGATGGATCGACTACGACCTGGGCGCCAGCAAGTCCATCTCCGGCGTCACCATCGCCTGGCACGAAGGCACCACGCGGGCCAACACCTTCACGGTGTCCGTCTCGCCGGATGGCTACACGTATACGCAGGTGTACAGCGGCACGAGCAGAAAGTCGTCCTCCGCGGAGACGTACTCGTTCAGCAAGGTCTCCGCGCGCCGCGTGCGCATCACCTTCATGGGCAGCACCCTGAACGACTGGGCGTCCATCGCCGAGGCGCGGGCCTGCTCCGCCGCGACCACGACGCCGCCCCCGACGACGCCTCCCCCCACGGGCAGCAGCGTGGTGTGGGTGGGTGACTTCGAGACGAACAACATCAGCCAGTGGACGCGAGCGCAGATGGTGAGCGCGGACCGGCTGGCGATGGTGTCCTCGCCGAAGCGCCAGGGTGGCTACGCGCTCAAGGCCACGGTGAAGCGGGGCGACGACCCCATCAACTCCAGCGGCAACCGCAATGAGCTGGTGCGGATGACGCGCGAGCCGTCGGGCTCCGAGTACTACTACCGCTGGAGCACGATGTTCGACTCCACGTTCCCCAACGTGAACACGTGGCAGCTCTTCACCCAGTGGCACCAGGAGAGCGACACCGTGGGCGGCTCGCCCCCGGTGGAGTTCTACGTCTACGGCAACGAGGTCCGCCTCAACATCGGCGGCAACCCGGGCACCATCGTCTGGCGCGCCCCGCTGACGCGCGGCAAGTGGATGGACTTCATCTTCCACGTGCGCTGGTCCGCGGACTCGAAGGTGGGCTTCGTGGAGCTGTACCTCGACGGCAAGCTGGTGATGCCCAAGCGCTACATCGCCACCCAGTACTCCGGCCAGGTCAACTACCTGAAGATTGGCCTGTACCGGAACGACACCATCACCCAGACGGGCATCGTCTACCACGACGGCTGGCTGATGGCCCGGAAGCTCGAGGACGTGCTCAACCCCACGGCGGTCATCAAGGCCCCGTAGGCACGCCACGGCTGTACGGCACCCCACACCGTGCCCTCATCCGGGCCGGGGTCGCGTCCCCACGCGGCCTCGGCCCGGAGTAGTTTCCGGACATGCCCAACAGCCTGCGCGTCGTCCATGTCCAGGTCCACGTCAAGCCGGAGCACGTGGACGCCTTCCGCGAAGCCACCCTCGCCAACGCGCGAGCGAGCGCCCAGGAGCCCGGCATCGCCCGCTTCGACGTCATCCAGGACGCCGACGACGCGACGCGCTTCGTGCTCGTGGAGGTCTACCGGACGGCCCAGGCTCCCGCCGAACACAAGGAGACGGCCCACTACCTCACCTGGCGCGACACCGTGGCGCCGATGATGGCGGAGCCGCGCGCCAGCCGGAAGTTCGTCAACCTGTTCCCCGAAGACGCCGGGTGGTGACGTGAGTCCCACGGCCTTCGAGTTCGCCACCGCGACACGCGTCATCTTCGGCCCGGGCAGGCTGTCCGAGGCCCCCGAACTGGTGCGCTCGCTCGGCGGTCAGCGGGTGTTGCTCGTCACCGGGAAGGCCCCCGCGCGAGCGCGCGGCCTGAAGGCGTCGCTGGAGGCGCTCGGCCTCACCGTGGAGTCCTTCGCCGTGGAGGGAGAGCCCACGGTGGAGCTCGTGCGCCAGGGCCTGGGCATCCTCGGGGAGGCTCGCTGTGACGTCGTCGTGGCGATGGGCGGAGGCAGCGCGCTCGACGCGGGCAAGGCGCTCGCCGCGCTGGCGACACAGGGGGGAGATCCACTCGACTATCTGGAGGTCATCGGGCGGGGCCAGCCGCTCACCCGGGCGTCGCTGCCCTTCGTGGCCATTCCCACCACGGCGGGCACCGGCTCGGAGGTGACGCGCAACGCGGTGCTGGGCTCGAAGCAGGCCCAGGTGAAGGCGAGCCTGCGCGGGCCACAGCTGCTGCCGCGCGTGGCGCTCGTGGACCCGGACCTGCTCATCGGCGCGCCCCCCGCCGTCCTGGCCTCCAGCGGCATGGATGCGCTGTCCCAGCTCATCGAGCCCTTCCTCTCCGCGCGCGCCAACCCCCTCACCGACGCCCTGGCACGCGAGGGCCTGCGCCGCTCCGCGCGCTCGCTGCGTCGAGCCGTCCTGACGGAGCCGGACGCGGAGGCGCGCGAGGACCTGGCGCTGGCCAGCCTCTTCGGCGGCCTGTGCCTGGCGAACTCCGGGCTGGGCGCGGTGCACGGCTTCGCGGCGCCAGTGGGCGGCATGTTCGACGCGCCCCATGGCGCCGTCTGCGCGGCCCTGCTTCCCGCCGTGCTCGACGTCAACCTGCGCGCCCTTCGCGCTCGCGCACCGGAGCACCCCTCCCTGCTCCGCTTCCGTGAGCTGGCCGCGATGCTCACCGGCCGGCCCGATGCTCGCGAGGAGGACGCCCTCGCGTGGGTGGAGTCGCTGCGCGCCGAGCTCCAGATTCCCGGCCTCGCCACCTACGGGCTGACGCCCGCGCGACTGCCAGAGTTGGTGACGAAAGCGCGCGCCGCGAGCAGCATGAAGGCCAATCCGTTGACGCTCACCGAGGCGGAGCTGACGGAGATCGCCACCCGGTCCCTGTAGCGAGCCGCCCCACACCTTCGAGGAATGCCCATGGAAGACATCGAGCTTCAGACCCGTGAGGGAGCGATGGACGCGAAGCTGTTCCAGCCGGAGGGGCGCGGCCCGTGGCCCGCCGTCATCCTGCTGACGGACGCGCTGGGCATCCGCCCCGCCTTCGAGCACATGGCCCAACGACTCGCGGACGGCGGCTATGTCGTCCTGCTGCCGAACGTCTTCTACCGCGAGGGCCGCGCCGCGAGCCTCGACCTGAACGGCACTTTCGCGGACGAGGCGTTCCGCAAGCGCATCTACGCGCTCATCGCGACCCTGACGCCGGAGCGGCTGCGCGACGACGGCGCGGCACAGCTCGACTTCCTCTCGCGACTGCCCCAGGTGCGCGGCCCCAAGGTCGGCGTGGCCGGCTACTGCATGAGTGGCTCCATCGCCGTGCGCCTGGCCGCGGACTTTCCGGACACCATCGCCGCGGCGGTGTCCAACCATGGAGGCAGGCTGGCGACGGAGTCCCCGGACAGCGCCCACCTGCGCGTGGGTGACGTTCGCGGCGAGCTCGTGTTCGGCCACGCGGACCAGGACAGCTCCATGCCGGCCGACGCAATCCTTCGGCTGGAGACGGCACTGAAGAACGCGGGCGTCCGACACCAGTCCCGACTCCACGTCGGCGCGCGACACGGCTATGCGGTGGACGGCTCCGCCACCTACGACAAGGACGCCGCCGAGCAGCACTGGCGCGAGCTGTTCGACGTGTTCGGCCGCACCCTCTCCACCTGAGGGCGAGGGCCCCGGCTTGCGTTTGAAAGCGGCCGGCGTTATTCGTAGCGACATGGTTCTGGTCGTCAGTGCTCGTCGATTTAGCAGCCCCCCGGCTCCCTTTGGGTGTCGGGAGGGCGTGCCGCACTGAGCGCACGAACCTCTCGTTGGTGAAACGCCGTCAGGCGCGACGCCCACCCGAAGCCGCCGGGGGGGCATCCGAGGCCGGCGGCGCCTGGCGGACTTCTCGCTCGGCGTGCCGGAGACCCTGCGTTTCCACCGCTTCCGAGAGGTTTCCATGTCGTCCCCTTCCGTCTCCATCCTCAGCGCCGAGGAGCTTCGGCGCGCGCTCTCCGTTCGTGACCTGACCGACCCTGCTTCCGGCCCGCATGCCCTGCAACGGCTGGTGGCCTCCGCGCTGGACGCCCTGCGCTCCGCCTGGGGCTGCGACGTCCTCATCCACCGACAGAGCCCCGTCGTCTCCATCGCCGACAACTACGACCGGCTCCACTACCCGCCGGGAGGAGTGGCCCGGGACGCGCGCTACACGCGGTATGTCTGTGACACGGCCCTCTTGCGCTCACAGACGTCCGCCATGATTCCGGCCGTGCTGCGCAAGCTGGCGGCGTCCCCACCCGAGGACGTGCTGCTGGCCTGTCCAGGCCTCGTCTACCGCCGCGACTGCATCGACCGGCTGCACACCGGCGAGCCGCACCAGATGGACCTCTGGCGCGTGCGACGAGGACCGCCCCTCACCTCCGCGGACCTGCGACAGATGATTCACGCCGTGGTGGGCGCGCTGCTGCCCGGGCGCGAGGTGCGGCTCACCGACGCCGTGCATCCGTACACGACGGACGGGCTCCAGGTGGATGTTCGCGAGGGGGAGGAGTGGGTGGAGATTGGCGAGTGCGGCCTGGCGCTGCCAGCGCTGCTCGCGGAGAGCGGCCTGGAGGCGGGCCCCGTCACCGGGCTCGCCATGGGCCTGGGGTTGGACCGCATCCTGATGTTGCGCAAGGGCCTGGATGACATCCGGCTCCTGCGCTCCACGGACGCGCGCATCTCCGCCCAGCTGTTGGACCTGGAACCCTACCGTCCGGTGTCGCTGATGCCGGCGGTGCGCAGGGACATGTCGCTCGTCATCGACGAGGGCCGGACGTCCGAGGAGCTGGGGGACGCGGTGCGCGCCGCGCTGGGCGAGCGGGCGGAGCTGGTGGAGAGCGTGGAGGTGGTGACGGAGACTCCGTACTCCGCGCTCCCTCCCAGCGCGGTGAAGCGCCTGGCCCTCCGTCCGGACCAGAAGAACGTGCTGCTGCGGGTGGTGCTGCGCGCGTTGGAGCGCACGCTGACGCATGACGAGTGCAACGTCCTGCGCGACGACATCTACGCGGCGCTGCACCAGGGCACCACATGGGAGTGGGCCGCGCGACCCCACTGAAGGCCGCGCGGCGGAGGGCCGGACGCTCAGACCTTGTAGAGCAGGTCCATGTACTTCTTGAGCAAGTCGCTCACCAGGCCCCTGAAGGGGACGGCGGCCGCCATGCCGTAGACGGGCGCCATCGTCCCCTTCTCGCCCGGGTGGGCCTTCACGTGCTCCACCGCCTCGCGCAGGTCCGCGAGGAAGCGCTCGGCCACGCCCGGCTGCGCGTGCCGCAGGGTGACGCAGAGGTGCACGGCCGCGGGCTTGTGCAGGCCGTTGAGGCTCCACCCGCGCTCGCCCATCCGCTCCATCACCTTGAAGATGTCCAGCGTCTCCGAGCCGAAGGCGATGACGAACAGCGGGTCTCCCAGCACATGCAGCTCGGGGACGGAGCGGATGCCCTGCTTCAGGGTGTCCGCCGTCTCCAGGATGCGGCGCGTGGCCTCCATGTAGCCCTGCTCGCCCATGCTCACCAGCGACGCCCAGGCCACGGCGATGAGGGCGCCGGGGCGGCTGCCGGAGAAGGTGGGCGAGAAGTAGATGCCCCCGGGCCACTCGGTGGCGGTGAAGTACTGGTGCGAGCGCAGCGCCGTGCCCCGGTACAGCACCACCGACGAGCCCTTCGCCGCGTAGCCGAACTTGTGCGTGTCCACGGACATGGACGTCACGCCCGGCAGCCGGAAGTCGAAGGGCGGCACCTGACGCCCCAGCGCGCGCGCGAAGGGCAGCACGAAGCCGCCCAGGCACGCGTCCGTGTGGAAGCCCAGGCGCTTCTTGCGCGCCAGCTCCGACAGCTCGGAGATGGGGTCGATGACGCCGTGGGGAAAGCCCGGCGCGGAGCCGATGAGGAGGATGGTGTTGCGGTTGAGGGCCTTGCGCGTCGCCGCCACGTCCGCGCGGTAGTCCGGCCCCACCGGCACACGCACCATCTTCACGCCGAAGTAGTGCGCCGCCTTGTCGAAGGCCGGGTGCGCGCTCGAGGGCGCCACCATCTCCGGCTTCGTGATTCCCTTCGTCTCCCGGGCCCAATCCCGGTACGTCTTCACCGCGAGCATGATGCTCTCGGTGCCACCCGAGGACATGGAGCCGCAGACGTGCTCGTCGGGCACGCGGCCCGCGTTGGCGGCATCGGCGCCCAGCATGCTCGCCGCCATGGCCACGACCTCCGCCTCGAACTTGGTGGCGCTGGGCCACAGGTCCGCGTGCAGCGGGTTGCTCTGCGAGTGCAGGGCGTAGACGCGGTTGAGGAAGTCGATGTGCTCCTGGTCACCGTTGTAGACGGCACCGGACACCTTGCCCTCCCGCCAGCGCTCCTCCTCCTGGGCCTCCAGCGCCTGGAGCTCGCGCAGCACCTCCTCGCGAGAGCGGCCCGTCACCGGCAGCCGCCCGAAGGCCGTCATCTTCCCCCGGTAGGGCTTGAGGCTCCCCTCCAGCTCGGACAGCAGCGTGTCGGTCTCCTTCGACAACAAGTCCCGCACCAGCGGCACGGCCTTGAGGTAGCGCTCGGCCGCCGACAGCAACCGGGGCGGGACGTGGTTCAGCAGCTTGAGCGACTTCGGGTCTGGCAGGGCCATCTTCACTCCTTGGCTTCAGGCGCTCCGGGCGCGATTGAGGCGCGCGAAGATGGCCTTGTTGCTCTTGTAGAGATTGACGAACTCGCGGAACAACTCGTCGTACATCGCCCGGTTCGCCGGGTCGGGCTCGAAGGTGCGAGCGATGGGGACGAGCGACGGAATCTCCTCCACCGTCAGCTCGCCCAGCGCCACCGCCGCCTGGAACGCGGCCCCGCGCGCGTTGGCGAGCACCGGCTCGTCCACCTGCTGAATCACCCGGTCCAACACGTCCGCGTGAATCTGGCACCACAGCGCGGACCTGGCGCCGCCACCGATGATGCGCAGCGAGTCCAGCCTCCGGCCGACGAACTGCTCCACGTAGGTGAACAGCCAGCGCGAGTTGTAGGCCACGCCCTCCATCACCGCCCGCACCAGGTGCGCACGGGTCGTCTTGAGGGATTGGTTGAAGAAGCCCCCGCGCAGGGACTTGTCGTCCACGGGGCTCCGCTCCCCGTTGAGCCAGGGCATGAAGATGAGCTTGTCGCTGCCCGCGGGCACCTTCCCCGCCTCGCGCTCCATCAGCCGGTACACCTCCGCGGAGTCCTCTTCCGCTCCGGGCCCGCCCCCCTGGCCATACAGGATGTTGTCCTTGAGGAAGGTGAGGCAGATGCCAGCGGACTCCTGCTCGTTGGCCAGCAGATAGCGCCCCGGCAGCGCGGAGGGGACGGAGGCCATCTGATGGAACAGGTCCGACTTCTTGTAGGGCACGTGGCAGCACAGCCAGGACGACGTGCCCACGCACAGGTGCGCCTCGTGGTCTCTCACCGCGCCGGAGCCCACCGCCGCCGCGAGGATGTCCGGCGCGCCCGTCACCACGCGCACGTCCTCGCTCAGCCCCAGCTCGTTCGCGGCCCGGGCGCTCAGCGGCCCCAGCACGCTCGCCGCGGGCACCAGGTCCGGCAGCTTGTCGCGGTGCAGGCCCACCATCTTCAAGAGCCGCTCGTCGTAGACGATGCGGTTCAGCGCGCGGTTGTCCGTCACCCAATGCAGGGTGATGGAGTCGAACGACGCCGCGAAGCGTCCGCTCAGCCGCAGGTTGAGCCAGTCCTTGGGCTCCAGGAACTTGTAGGCGTCGCGGTAGATGTCGGGGTGCTCGGCCTGGAGGTAGAGGATGTGGCCCACCGGGTCCTTGCCGGAGAGGCTGGGCACCCCGCCCGTCAGGCGAATCCACGTCAACAGCCGCGCCGCGCCGTAGCCTTCGATGGGAATGAGCCCGCCTGCCACGCGCCGGACGTGGGGGGCGCCGCGCGAGTCCATCCAGATGAGCGCCGGACGCAGGGGCTTGCCTTGCGCGTCCACGGCCACGGTGCCAGACCACTGGGAGCTGCAGTTGACGCTGACGATGTCACGCGCGGCCACCCGCCCCGACGCCAGCAGGCGACGCGTGCCCCGGACGACGGCGCTCCACCACGCCTCCGGGTCCTGCTCCGCGCCTCCATCGGGCAGGAGGTCGAGCGCCAGCGGCTCCACCTCGCCGCCGAGAATCCTTCCGCGAAGGGTGACGACGGCCAGCTTCACGGCCGAGGTGCCCAGGTCGATGGCCAGGATGGACTTCTCGCCTGCTTGGGACACTCGGCCCTCCGAGCCGGACTGCGTGATGCCGCCAACGCCGCGGCGCCGGGACTCTAGAAAGCGCGTCGCGCATCCCGCCATCCACAACTCACGGCAAGGGCGCTTTTCTGAACGCCTGGGCCCCGCGCGCGCCCGAGGTGCTAGCCTGCGCCGATTCCTGGGGGTGGCATGCGCCGGTTCTTCGTCAGCGCGCGGGAGCTGTGGCAACGGCACCCGGTGGCGCTCGGTCTCTCGGTGACCTTCACGCTCAGCCTGCTGCTGCGCTGGCTGTATCTGCAGTCCGCGCCGGACCGCGCGTGGCCCTTCTCCATCTTCTTCTACGGGGACGCGCGCTTCTTCCACACGTACGCGCTGGAGCACGTGCGCGGCACGGAAGGCCCCGCCACCCTGCCCTACCATCCGCCCCTGTTCCCCTGGCTCCTCGGGGTGCTGTACCGCGTGCTGGGGGAGCCCCAGGGCAATGCCTATCCATACAAGCTGTGCCTCGCCGCCCTGAGCGCGGCCACGGTGGCGCTGTCCTGGGCCTGGTGGCGCAAGCTGCTGGGCACCGCGTGGAGTCTGGTGGGCGCGGCCCTCTTCGCCTCCAGCTTCGGCTGGCTGGTGCTCTCCACGACGTACAGCAACGAGGTCCTCTACGCCTTCTTCCTGTCCGCCACGCTCGCGCTCGTCCTGCGGCACAAGGCGGGGCCGACCTGGGGCGGCGCCGCGCTCCTGGGCCTCGTCATGGGCCTGGGCTCGCTCACCCGCGCCGAGCACCTCTACCTGTGGCCCTTCCTGCTCGCGTGGGCCTGGCTCTACCGGGGCTCGACGCCGCTGCCCGCGCTCGCCATCCGCTGGGGCGCCGCGGTGCTCGTCTGTGGACTGGTGCTCGCGCCGTGGGCCGTGCGCAACGCGAAGGTGCTCGGCGAGCTGAACGCGAACACTCCGACGCTGGAGCCGCTGCCGGTGCTCGCGCCCGTCACCGCCTATGGCCCCATCAACTTCGCCATGGCGAACCACGCGCGCGCCACCGGCGGCTTCACTCCGGACTCCGTCAATCAGCTCGGCCAGGAAGGCCACCTGGACGTGGCCAATCCCGCGCAGCGCAAGCTCTTGCTGCATGGCTATGCGGTGGGCCTGGAGTGGATGCGCGAGCACCCCGCGGACGCCGCGCGCCTCTGGAGCACCAAGCTGTCGCGCTGGCTGGACGGCCTGAGCCTGGGCCTGGGCGCCTCCAACCTCCCCTCCGGCCTGAGCGGCGCGCGCGCCCCGGTGGACCTCTTCGTCCCCGAGGGCACGTGGCTGAAGTGGCCGCTGCTCGTGCTGCTCGTCGCGGGCGCCGCGCTGTCCCTCACCCGCCCCTGGCGCGAGCTCAGCCTGCTCACGCTGGTCGTCCTGCACCGCGCGCTCATCACCGTCGCCTTCTTCGGCTACACGCGCGGCCTGCTCACCATCTTCCCCGCACTGGTTCCGCTGCTGCTGCTGCCCCTCGTCGTCCTCACCGCGCGCCGCCCCGCACTGGCCACGCGCGTGCCCGCACTCGTGGTGGCCCTGCTGCTGCTGTTGTGGGTGGAGGCCGGCGCGCTGGCGCTCGGCGCGCCTCGAGGCTTCATGGCCAGCGGAAGCACGGACAGGACCAGCGGCAAGCTCATCCAGGATGACTGGGTGCGCATCTGGCCGCGCTAGCCCGCAACACCCTGTCAATAAAATTTTGGTGGCAGTGGCACACTTCCGCGCTCAGAGCCATGGTGGGATTTACTTACAGTGCGTTATGGCGTTGGCCAGTGAACACTTCGCGGCCTTGTTTTTCCTAGGGATCCAGTTTCGATTGGTAGCCGGGGAATAAGGCATATTCATTTTTTGGTGAGGCATCAGTAAGGCGTCTGCGGGCTCCGTCTTGGAGCCACCTCGGGTCCGCCCCTCGGGACCCCCTTAGAGGAGAACCGCATGCGCCACACCAAGGTGTCAGCAGCATGTCTTGCCTTGCTCATGTCAGCGACGAGCTGGGCGGTGCAACCCCCCGAACAGGGGCAGAGCGCCATCGCCAGCAAGGCGTTCTACAAGCCCGAGTTCTACCTGCCCATCCAGAACACACCGCTGGAGCAGGCGATGCGGACCATGGCCAAGGACACGGCCACGGGCTGGGATGACTTCTTCGCCCGCAACGGGAAGGACTTCCGCGTCCACATCGACCCTCGCACCGGCACCCCGTCGGGCATCGAGGGCTCCATTCCCCTCATCCCCGGCAAGGGCTTCCGCAACAACGTGACGCTGGACGGCGTGCGTGAGTCCATTGGCCGCTCCGTGGCGGCCGTGGACGAGTCCGTCATCGGCGACCTGGTCTTCAAGTTCATCGCGGACAACCAGGCCGCGTTCAACATCGACCTGATGCAGCTGGGCTCGCCCCGCATCACGGCGGTCAACGAGAACCTGTGGCAGGTCCACATCCAGCAGGTGGTCAATGGCCTGCCGGTGCGCCACGCGCGCATCGCCGCCACCATCAGCCACGGCAACCTCATCCTCATCGGCACCGAGGCGTGGGCCAACGTGGGCATCGACACGCGCCCGGCGCTCGCGCCGAACGACGCGCTCGTCGCGGGCAACGGCTTCGTCGGCCTGAACGCCAGCCCGCAGCAGCTCTGGCAGCAGCCCACGCTGGAGGTCGCCCCCATGGCGCCCCAGGGTGAGTCCTTTGCCGGCGCCGTGGGGACCGGCTACGAGCATCGCCTGGTCTACGCCTACGGCTTCCAGGACCCGGACGCCCACCAGCGCTGGAAGGTGACGGTGGATGCGCACTCCGGCGAGACGCTCGCCATCGAGGACGACAACCACTACTTCGACGCGCAGATCCAGGGCGGCATCTACCCGTCCACGAACATCGGCACCTGCGTGGACAACACGGTGTGCGGCACGATGAAGCCCAACTCGCCCATGCCCTGGGCGAACACGGGCCTGGCCTCGCCCAACAACTTCACGGATGGCGCGGGCATCTTCGCCTATAGCACTGGCACCGCCGCCACCACGCTGTCCGGCCGCTACGTCCGCGTGGCGGACACCTGCGGCGCGATCAACGTCAGCTCCACCACGGGCAACATCGCCATGGGCGGCGCGAACAACGACCACGACTGCATCACCGGCCAGGCGGGCAACTCCCCCGCGTCGCGCTCCAGCTTCTACGAGCTGAACAAGCTGGCCGAGCAGGCCCGCGGCTACCTGCCGGGCAACACCTGGCTGTCCACGCAGCTGCTCGCGAACGTCAACATCAACAGCACCTGCAACGCCTTCTGGAACGGCACGTCGGTCAACTTCTACCGCAGCGGCGGTGGCTGCCGGAACACCGGTGAGATTGGCGCCGTGTTCGACCACGAGTGGGGCCATGGCATGGATGACTTCGACTCGAACGGCGTGCTGTCGAACTCCAGCGAAGGCTACGCGGACATCGCGGCCATCTACCGTCTGCAGACGTCCTGCGTGGGCTACGGCTTCTTCCAGACCGGCAGCCGTGGCTGCGGTGTGACGCCGGACGGCACGGGGCAGAACCAGAACGAGTCGCAGGTTGGCACGCCGTGGTGCAACACCCGGTGCTCCGGCGTGCGTGACGCGGACTGGCAGGCCGCCACGTACGGCGGCGTGGCCGCGCCCCCGGCCACCCCGCAGAACTTCGTGTGCCCCAACTGCAGCTCCGGCACGGGCCCGTGCAGCCGTCAGGTTCACTGCGCCGCCTCGCCTGCCCGTCAGGCCGCCTGGGACCTGGTCAAGATCGACCTGGCTGGCGCGCCGTTCAACTACGACTCCAACACGGCGTTCATCGTCGGCAACAAGCTGTTCTACCAGGGCAGCGGCAACGTCGGCGCGTGGCACTCCTGTAACTGCACCGGCGGCACGTCCGACGGCTGCGGCTCCACCAACGGCTACATGCAGTGGCTGGCGGCGGACGACGACAACGGCAACCTGGCCGACGGCACGCCGCACATGACGGCCATCCACGCCGCGTTCAACCGTCACAACATCGCATGTAACACCACCCCCCCGGTGAACTCGGGTTGTTCGGCGGGCCCCACCGCGGCGCCCACGCACACCGCCACCCCGGGTGACGGTCAGATTGCCCTGAACTGGACGGCCTCCGCTGGCGCCAGCGAGTACTGGGTGATGAAGACCGAGGGCATGGGCTGCAACTTCGGCAAGGCGAAGGTCGCCACCGTCACCGGCACCACCTACACGGACTCCGAGGTCGCCAACGGCCGCGAGTACTGCTACTCCATCGTCCCCGCGTCCTCGAACGCGTGCTACGGCGCGGCGAGCGCGTGCTCGTGCGCCACGCCGGCCTGCACCGCGCCGGGCCTCGCCACCCTGTCCACCCCCAGCAACGGTGCCACCGGCGCGGAGCTGGCCGCGGTGCTCGACTGGGCGGACGTGTCTGGTGCCTCCACCTACGAGGTCCAGGTCTCCACCGACCCGACGTTCGCGACGGTGACGGCCTCGGCCAACTCGCTGGTCTCCAGCACGTGGACGGTGTCCCCGGCGCTGAACGTCAACACCACCTACTACTGGCGCGTGCGGGCGAACAACTCGTGCGGCGGCGTGGGGGCCTGGTCCACCGCGTTCAGCTACACCACGCGCGGCTGCACGCCGCTGTCGGCTCCGACGCTCGCGTCTCCGGCGGACGGCGCCACGGGCGTCGCGACGTCGGCGGCGCTGGACTGGTCCGACGTGCCGAGCGCGGCCAACTACGTGGTCGAAGTGGCCTCTGATTCGGCGTTCACCAACATCGTCCGGACGGGCACCGCCCTGTCGGCCAGCAACTGGACGGTGACTCCGGCTCTGACGAGCGCCACCACGTACTACTGGCGTGCCCGCGCGGCGGATGTCTGCGGTGCCAGCCCCAACAGCACCGTGCGCAGCTTCACCACCAGCACGGTCTGCACGCCCGCGGTGGCCACGTTCAACACCACGCTCCAGGCTCCGACCTGCGGCAACGTGTGCGGTTGCGACACCGGCACCACGCTGGTCAACGGCCGCGGCACGCTGTCTGGCGGCGCCGAGCTGAACCAGCCGAACACCATCAACGACTCGTGCGCGGACGGTGTCTCCGGCGTCTACCACACCGATGAGAGCATCGACCGGGTGGTCATCAAGACGACGGACCAGGGCGCGTTCGCCACGGGCAAGCAGGTGACGGTGGAAGTCACCGTGTGGTGCTGGGGGACGACGGACTTCTTCGACCTCTACTACACGACGAACGCGTCGGCTCCGTCCTGGACGGCGCTGACCACCAACGTGGCCTGCACCGCGGGGGGGGTCGCGAGGACCTTCACTCACACGTTCAACCTGGGTGCCACGGCGGGCACGCACGCCATCCGTCCGCAGTTCCGCTTCAACGGGACGGCGAGCGCGTGCACCAGCGGCTCCTACAACGATCGTGACGACCTGGTGTTCTCGGTCGGCACGTCCGTGGCCGCGGCGGACAGCGGCAAGTCCGTCACGTCGCAGGGCCGCTCGGCCCCCGCGGGCCGCTGAAGCCCGGCGCCACGCCTCCGACGCTTCCCAGGTCGGAGGTGCGGCGCTGACGTCAGCCTGAGCTGAACGAGAAGGGCTTCCGGGACACACTCCGGGAGCCCTTCTTCACGTCCGGGCGCCACGCCGCTCAGTGGCGGTCGCTCTCCGAAGGCGGCCCCCCGTGCTCGGACGTGTCGTCCATGGGGCCCGCGAACAGCAGCCCCTCCTCCACCGCGCCCCGCCCCGCCTGTCGCCGGGCATTCTCGCGGCGGTGGACGCGCCTCCAGTTCAGTTGCCGCGCCCGGAGCAACTCCTGGACGAGCACCTGCGCGGCGGCGGCCAGGGGCACTGCGACGACCGCGCCCAGGAGGCCCGCGAGCGCGCCGCCACAGAGCACGACGATGGAGATGAGCAGCGGGTTCATCCGGATGGCCCGGCGCTGCACCATGGGGCCCAGCACGTTGGACTCAATCTGCTGGTAGACCATGAAGACGACCAGCGCGATGACGGCCGCGCGCAGCCCCACCGTGGCCAGCGTCGTGAGGCTCACCAGCACGGCGCTGATGACACTGCCGATATAGGGAATGACCCCCAGCACCATCACCGCCAGCCCCAGGGCCAGGAAGAAGGGCACGCCCTGGACGAGCGCGACAGTGGCGGCCACGGTGCCGCCGATGGTCATCACCAGCAGCGTGCCGGCGACGTAGTTGCTCACCGCGGCGCGCATGCGCTCCACCAGCCCGCGCACGTGGTGCCTCCGGCGTGGCACCACCCACTGGAGGATGCTCTCGTAGAGTTCCTTGCCGAACAGCAGGCTGAAGACGGAGAGGGCCACCACGGTGATGCCCGCAGCCAGCAGTCCCAGGGTGGAGGAAAGGACCCCGACGGCACGACCCGCCAGGTCCATCGGCTCGAAGCGCAGCAGCTCCTCGGGATGCATCTCGAAGCCGTAGCGAGCTCCCAGCTCCCTCACCCATTGGGATTCGGAGAGCCGCTGCAGCAGCCCCGGCATCGCCTGGACCAGGCCCTCAATCTGCTGGACGAGCGCGGGCACCAGCGTGCCCACCAGCACGCCCACCAACCCCAGGAGCACCAGCGCCACCACGGCCACGCCCAACCCTCGCTTCAGGCCCCACCGCTCCAGCCGGCGCACCAGCGGATCCAACGCGAGGGAGAGCAGCAGCACGACGGCCAGGAGCGTGAACAGCGGATACAGCCGTCGGAGCACCAGCCAGCAGATCGCCAGGAGCAGCACCTGCAGCCCCACGGCCCACACCGTGCGGGCGGGAACGTAGACCGGCAGTTGGCGACTGGAGTCCTTCATGAGCGACAAGGTAGGAAGTGATGCGCCGCCAGTCAGGCCCCCTCGCGTGCGAGCCTGACAAGCTCCGCACATGAGAGCGGCCTGTCGGGCTCGCGGCGGATGGCCGTCCCCCCGTGGGGCAGCCGAGCGGCCAGGCCCCTCTGCGCCAGCTGACTCCACGGGGCGGGCAGCGGCGCTCCGAATCGAACCCGTGCGATGGGGGTGCAGGCGCCCCACCCTTTTGTTCGACGAGGTGGGGACACAACTGGACCACGCCCTTGTCCGATAATCTTCAAGCAGGTCTGGAATCGCCACGCCACGAGGAGGGCGACACGATGTGGATTGAAGCCATCGTCATGCCCCGGGAGCAGCCCACTGCGTCCCGGCCGTCCTCTCGTCAGGGTGGCAAGCGTCCAGCCGCGTCCGCGCCCGCCAGGAGTCGAGCGGCGGTGCATCGGCAAGCGGGCGAGGAGAGCCAGCAGTTCCGCGACACGGTGCTGGGCTTCCTGCGGGCGCGGGAGTTGATGAGCGCCGTGCGCTGGGTAAGCGAGCCGGGGTTGTTTCCCCTGGTGACGCTGCACTGCACGCGCGGCGTGCTGGAGCAACTTCGTAAGGAGCCGGGGTTCGAGGCGGGGTTGTCCATGCCGTTGGAGTTGATGACCTGAGCACTGACGTCCGCCGGGAACGTCCCTAGGTTTCCCTTGGGAAACATGGGCGGGCCCGGGGCGTGTGGGGCGCGCGGCGCTCCTCCCTCCTCTGGCTCGCGGAGGGAAACATCATGAGCGAGTTCATCATCAAGCGATTCTCGACACCCGATGAGCGCCGGCCGTTCGAGGCGCACGGGCATGCGGACGTTCTCCAGTTCGACGGAGGGCGCACGGTGGGGATGGGCGTCTTCGAGCCCGGCTGGAAGTGGTCCCAGGACGTCAAGCCCATCGCCGGCACGGAGAGCTGCCAGGTGGCCCACTCCATCTACGTCGTCAGCGGGAGGATGGTGGTGAAGATGGATGACGGGGACCAGAACGAGATGGGTCCTGGGGACGTGGCCATCATCCCACCGGGACACGACGCGTGGGTCATCGGCAACGAGCCCTGCCTCTGCGTCGACTTCGAGGGCATGGCGGAGTACGCGCAGCGAGAGGCCGCGAAGTCGACCCGGCCCGGCATGACGCCCGAGTCGGCGCCTGGCCTTCACTGAGTGAAGGGCCTCGGAGGGCGCACGCACGGCACCTGGTGCCTGGGCCCTCCGCGTGAAGGAAGCGGCCCCGGTCCGTCTACAGCCGGGGGTCCACCGGCTCGCTCTCCAGCGCGAGCACGCTGAATACACACTCGTGGACGCGCCGCAGCGGCTCCTTCCGGACGAAGCGCTCCAGTGCCTCCACCCCCAACGCCAGCTCCCGCAACGCCAGCGAGCGCTTCGTGGACACCCCTCGCTTGCGCAGACGCTCCAGGTGCTCCGGCGCGGTGTACTCCGGACCGTAGATGATGCGCAGGTAGTCCGGGCCCCGGCACTTGATGGCCGGCTGGAGGACTCCCTTCTGGCCTCGGGCCACGTACGCGAGGGGCTTCACCACCATGCCCTCCCCGCCTCGCGAGGTCAGCGACTCCCACCAGCGCGTCGCGTCCTCGACGGCCCGCGCGTCACTCAGTGACACCACGCGATGGGACGTCGCCATGAGCCAATCCGGGTCCGCGCGACACACCTTCGCCAGCGTCTCCAGGTGCCACACGCGGGCTCTTGTGCAGCAGGGAGCCCAGGTCCGTCGCGGGGGAATGGGTCGTCGAGAGTGTCAGGAGCATTCAGTGCCAGACCCGGGTCGAGGCGATGAGCGTGTCGAGGTCGATGCGAAAGGCGCGAGTGCCTTCTCCACCGTAGAGCCAGGGACCGCGCCCGCACATCCAGGTCGGCTGCCACCGGGTACCGTCCGGGTCCACGAAGACGAAGGTGCCCGCCGGAGTCAGCGCCTCCTCGCGGCCACCGTGCAGGACGAACAACTCGAAGGTTGAGCGCGCCGAATAGGAGCCTCCGAACAACACGTGCGTCGCCCCTACTGCGAGCGCGCTCGCCCCTGTGACAGGCGTCTTCCAGACAGCGGGCCGGCCCTCCGTGCGCAGGCGGACCAGGGGAAAGTCCGTGTAGAAGTACAGCCACATCTCGTCATTGGAGGCGACGTTGAGCGCGTAGCAGTCGACGATGACATCGGTGCCCACGGCCCTCGCGTCGTACTCACTGAGGCGCTGGCCCCGCGCATCGAAGAGGACCAACCCGCTTCGTCCAATCGGCTCGCTGTCGATATCCCCGCGCCCCCACCCTCGATTGCCGAGCACGCCTTCGTCGAAGTAGCTCACCCACAGGCGCCCGTCGGCGGTGGCCTGCACGTCCTGGATGCCGTCGCCGAGGGTGAGTTCACGCGTCACACGCCCATCGCGGGAATAGACCACCGCGTTGCGTTCGTGCGCGTCCTTGTCGAGATAGCCGCAACGGCCGCCCACCAGTAGCAGCTCGCCCTCCGGCAGGGGCTGCACGAAATGGAAGTTGCGTCGGTTGGGCGGCAAGCGGACGCACTCGGGCGGAGCATCCGGCGAGGAGAAGCGCAGGACCTCGTAGGTCTGCGGCACATCCGCCAGCGACTTCGCGAAGGATGGGAGGCCCGGTGCGACCTTCTCCCGGTCATCCCGTTCTCCCTCCAGGGCCAGGAGCCACAGGTCGAAGTCGGGTCCGACGCCTTGGGCCATCAACTCCCGACCCGAGAGGGCCTCGGAAAAGTCGACGAAACACGGCACCTCGAGATGCGTCAACTCACGCTCGGTCATGGGTTTTCTTTCGCGCAGGGAGCCGAGGGGCCAGCTCCAGGAACCGTGTGCTGGGGGGCCCGGTTTCGAGGCGTCGGACGCCGGGCGCGGAGACGACCTGACGCCCTCCCCCATCAACCCACCCGCATGCGCGACGGGCTCCTGCGCTAGGATTCCAGGCCCCCCCGCGCGCTTCGTTCCCTGCTTCGGAGTCCTTCATGTTGTCGCATCGCGCAGTCGCGCCGCTGCTCGTCCTTTTCCTGTTCACCGCCTGCTCGGATTCCGACCCCACACCCGGGCCCGTGGACAGCGGAACCAAGACGGATGCCGGCCCTGGTCACGACGGAGACCCTGACGGTGGCCCACCCCTGGATGGTGGCCCCGACACGGATGCGGGCCCCACGCTCGACGGTGGCCCCGACACGGATGGCGGCTTCACTCCAGACAGCGGCCCCGACACGGATGGCGGCTTCACTCCAGACAGCGGCCCCGACCTGGATGGTGGGTTCGTTCCGGACGCGGGCCCCGACACGGACGGTGGCTCGACCACGCCTCCCGTCGTCCTCACGGAGACCCTGGCGGACACATACACGGGTGATCCCTACTCGCTCGCCCTGTCTGCGAGCGGTGGACTCGCGCCCCTGACCTGGGACGTCACCGCCGGAGCACTGCCCGCGGGCCTCACGCTCGGCACCAACGGCTCCCTCGCCGGCACACCCTCGGCGGCCGGTGATGCGACCTTCACCGTGCGCGTGCGGGACGCCTCGGGCGCGAGCGACACCGCCGACCTCGCCCTCTCCGTCTACGCGCGTCCTCGCATCGTGCAGTTCCAGCTCTCATCCCATGAAGTCGGCGAGAGCGTCTCGCTCACGCTGACCGTCGTCGGCGGCAAGGCCCCCATCACCTTCGCGCGCGTGGGAGACCTGCCGCCCGGCCTGACGCTGTCGGCGCAGGGACTCCTCCAGGGAACCTTCACCGAGGCGGGCCAGTTCAGCTTCGTCGTCTCGGCGACGGACGCCAATGGAAGGCAGGCGCAGTATGCCACCCAGCTCACCGTCCTCACCGCCTTCAGCGTCACCACCGCTTCACTGCCCGGAGCCACCCGGGATGCGGCCTACCAATCCGCCCTCGCGGCCACCGGAGGCGTCGAGCCCCTGAGCTGGGCCGTCACGATGGGCGCGCTGCCAGATGGCCTCACGCTGTCCTCGGAGGGTGTCCTCTCCGGGACGCCCACCGTGCAGGGAACGTTCGACCTCATCGTCACGGCGACGGACTCCACGGACCGCACGGCTTCGCGGAGCCTGGTGCTGACCATCTCCAGCTTCAGCCCGCCGGTCTTCAAGGTGGGCCACTACAACCTCACCTATTTCGGCTCCGACACGCAGGGTCCCGTGAACTCGACGTCGCAGGGCGGCGCGCTGGATGACCTGCAGATTGCCTCCGCGCGCGACGTCATGCTCCAGGCGGGCGCCAACCTGTGGGGCATGGTGGAGATGGTCGACGTCGTCGACTTCGACACCCTCAAGGCCCAGCTCCCGGGCTTCAGCGGCTTTCTCTCCAACAACGCCAACTACGTCACGGGCAGCACCTCTCCGTACGGCGGCACCACGCAGAAGCTGGGCATCCTCTACGACAGCACGCTCACCTTCCAGAGCGCGGAGCTGCTCCGCGTGGGCAGCGAGAGCGACTTCGGAAACCGCCCGCCCCTGCGCGTGAACTTCACCACCGAAATCCAGGGCACGCAGACGCCGCTCGTCGTCATCGTGGTCCACATGCGCGCGGAGAACGGCGTCGACACCAGCCCCCGCGCCACCCGTGAGCGCGCGAGCGCCGCGCTGAAGGAGTACCTGGACCAGAACCTGTCCAACGAGCACGTGCTCGTCCTGGGCGACTGGAACGACGACGTGGACGAGTCCATCACCCTGGACCCCGGCACCCAGCAGCCCATGCTCACGCCGTACCAGAACTTCGTGTCGGACCCGAACGGCTACACCTTCATCACCCGTGAGCTGTCGCTGGCGGGCGACGACACGTCCATCGGCTTCGAGAACATGGTGGACCACACGCTGGCCAGCAACGAGGTGGCCGCCCGCTATGTCCCGAGCTCCGCCGAGGTCATCTACGCGGACGAGTGGGTGCCCGACTACTTGAACACCTTGAGCGACCACCGCCCTGTCGTCAGCACGTATGCGTTCAGCTCCGCGCCGGAGCCGTTCGTGCGGCTCAAGGACCCCCACGGAGGCACCTTCCTCGCCGGCTCCGTGCTCCCCATCCGGTGGCATGCCTGGGGTGTCGGTGACGTGCGCGTGGAAGCCACCACCGATGGTGGCACGACGTGGAGCGTGCTGGCCGCCTCGGTGCCCGCCGTCCAGGGCAGTCATGCGTGGACGCTGCCCGCCCTCTCCTCCACGAACACGCTCGTGCGGGTGGTGGACACGTCGAACGCCACCCTCTTCGACGGGAGCGACTCGCCGGTGACCATCGTCCAGGGCGCCAGCCGCGTCATCATCAACGAGGTGCTCGCCAACGAGCCCGCCGTCAACGGCAACAACAACCCCGCCTATGAGTTCGTGGAGCTGGTCAACGTCGGCGCCGTCGCCGTGGATATCTCGGGATGGAGCGTGTGGGACTCCGCCCTCTCGCGCCATGTCTTCCCGGCCGGAACCACGCTGGGCGCGGGCAAGGCCGTGGTCGTCTTCGGAGGGGCCGCGGGCATCCCTCCGGGCAGGACGAACGCGGTGAGGGCCTCCAGTGGAGCGCTCGGACTGAGCAACGATGGCGACACCGTGCGCCTGCGCAAGGCGGACAACACCGACGTGGACACGTACAGCTACGTCTCTCCCGCTGACAATGTGTCCGACAACCGCTCCCCGGATGCGGACCCGAACGGGGCCTTCGTGCGGCACACGTCGCTGCCCTCCGGCCTCAGCTCGTCCCCGGGGTTGCGCGCGGACGGCACCGCGTTCTGACGCACCGCGAAGGCGCTCGGTAATCCCCGGGCGCTCTCGCATCCTGGCTACACGAACGGTGCGGGGAGGAGTAGGAAGCAGGGCATGCGCACCCTGCTCTCCTCCGTGCTGCTCTGCCTGTTGGTGACTCCCTCGCTCGGCGCCGCCCAGGCCGAGCGCGCCCGCCCCCGCGCCAGGAACCTGGGCATCACCTTCGGTGGCCAGTCAGGTCCGCTCGGCGCCATCACCGATGTGCCCGGCGTGGAGGTGGGCCATACGACGCTCATCTCCGGCGAGGGGCGCATCGAGCCCGGAAAGGGCCCCATGCGCACCGGTGTCACGGCGGTGCTGCCCCGTGGCAGGGACGGGGTCGCGGAGCCGGTGTTCGCCGCCATCTACGCCCTCAATGGCAACGGTGAGATGACAGGCACCCATTGGATTCAGGAGTCCGGTGAACTCAATGGCCCGGTGATGATCACCAACACCAACGACATCGGCGCGGTGCGCGAGGGCGTCATCTCCTGGGCGATGGGCAAGGACCTCGCGTGGGACCTGGGGCTGCCCGTGGTGGCGGAGACTTGGGACGGGATGCTGAACGACCTCTATGGCTTCCACGTCAAGCCGTCGCACGCCATCCAGGCACTCGAGTCCGCACGCCCGGGCCCCATGCTGGAGGGCTCCGTCGGAGGCGGCACCGGCATGGTGTGCCACGGCTTCAAGGGCGGTATCGGCACCGCCTCGCGCAAGCTGCCGGAGTCCGCGGGCGGCTACACCCTGGGCGTGCTGGTGCAGTGCAACTACGGCTCGCGACGCCTCTTCTCCGTCGAAGGGGTTCCCGTCGGCGAGGAACTGGCGGACCACAAGCCCTGCTATCTCGGCACGCAGAAGCCCGGCAGCCCGATGATGAGCTCCCTGACGTCCTGCGGCGCCACCGGCGGTCCGCCCGCGGTGCCCACTCCCTTCGAGGGCGCGGGCTCCATCATCATCATCGTCGCGACGGATGCCCCCCTGCTGCCCCACCAGCTCGGACGGCTCGCGCGGCGCGTGCCGCTGGGCATCGCGAAGATGGGCGGACTGGGTGAGAACTACTCGGGAGACATCTTCCTCGCGTTCTCCACGCAGAGCCTCAAGCCCGCGGCCCAGGAGCGTCCCGCCAACGTCGCGGTGCTCAGCAACGACAGACTCAATCCCCTCTTCGAGGCCACGGTCCAGGCCACACAGGAAGCCATCCTCAACGCGATGCTCGCCTCCGACACCATGACGGGCGCGGACAACATCCGCGTCTACGGCCTGCCCCCGGACGGACTGGTGAAGGCCCTGAAGAAATACGGACGGCTCACGCCCGCGCCCAAATCCAAGCGGCCCCCGGCAGGCAAATCCGGCCGATGAGTCCAGGCCCGAGACAGGAGTGTGCTCGGAGGTGCGCGCGAAACATTCAAGACAGGCGGACGGCCGAGCCTCGGCCTCTGTGAAACGGAACACTGTCATCTGTCGACACGTCGGTTGGGCGTGACGACGTCGTGACGTCCGTGATTAAGAAACGAGGATGCGCTTCTCCTTCTTCGCGACGCCCACCACCCTGAAGAAGCTCAACTCCCCCGAGCTGCCAAAAGTCCTCCTCGCTGGAGGATTTAACGGTTACTGGAACTTCGGGGACATCCTCATGCTGCAAGGGGTTGTCCGCTGGCACCGCGCGCGCCAGGAGTCAGCGGTCGTCGCCTCCCTGCATGAGCTGGGCAGGGTGACGGACCCGCAGTCCCTGAAACAACTTCCCGCGGTGCTCGGCACGGAGGACTTCGTCTTCTTCTCGGGCGCGCCCTGGGAGGAGGCGGACCGCTCGGCGAGGAGCCTGGGGTTGGAGCCCGTGTCCCCGCTCCTGCTTCGGGGGCCCTGCCGCCTGCACGTCTATGGCGGCGGGTACTTCAACGGGCGCTGGGGGGACTCCATGCTGGAGCTCATCGAGACGGTGCTCCGCGCGTGGCTGCCGGGCCACTACGTCCTGTCGGGACTCCAGGTGGGGCCGGAGTTCGCCAGCCGCCTCGCGGCGCATGCGCGGCAGTGGCAGCCGGCGCTCGTCGGTTGCAGGGATCCGGAGTCCACCGAGGCCCTCGTCGCTTGCGGCCTGGAAGCGCGCCTGTCTGGAGACGACGCGCTGGAGGAGTTGGATCGCGCGGGCGCGCAGGCCTCACGCGGCGAACCCCGCACACCTGGCGCCGGACGCTTCGCGCTGCACATGAACCTCTCCACGTATGTCTACACGAACGTGGGAGAGGACCCGGCGCTGATGCCCACACCCACCACGTTGATGAACGGGCAGCTCCAGGCGCTGCGGACACGGTTCGGAGAGGACGCCTCGCCTGTCGTCCTCAACGCGTACATCGATGAGCGGCCCGTGGTGGAGGACAGCGTCGCGGCCATGCGCAAGACGTCCTTCCCGGAGTACTTCCCTCGCGCGGACGTCATCGACCTGGTGGGCCTGCTCTTCCAGGGACGACTGCATCAGGCCGTCGAGCAAATCCAGCAGGGCGAGGTGCTCTTCGCCTCGTCCTACCACGTCACGTTGCTGGGCAAGGTCGCCGGAGTACCCACCCACCTGTTCGCCTTCAACGACTACTACCGCCAGAAGAAGGCGGGGCTCGCGGAGACGGAGGGTTCGCTCGCGGAGTTCCTCGCGAGCGACTGGAGCCAGTCCCTGGCCCGAGGCACGGAGTACATCGAAAGCCAGCGGGCGCTGCGCCGCGAGTGGCTGGAGCGACTGGCGGTCAGCCTGGAGCTGCCGACGCCGGACGTGAGCTGGGTGTCGCGCGCGTCCCTGTGGATGGAGGACTTCCGCCAGGAACTCCAGCAGGCGCGGCTCCAGCGGGCCGAGGATGCCCAGGCGGCCCAGGCCGCCGCGAGGGAAGCGGAGATGCGCCACCAGGCACTGCTCGAGCGCGGCGAGGCCACGGAGGCCCGGCTGCGGGAGCTGGAGCAGCAGCGTACGCGGTGGGAGGCGGAGCAGTTGGAGCTGCACACCCTGCGGGCACGGCTCGCCGCGCGCGAGGAGGAGCGGGAGGAGCTGTTCTCCCTGCGTGAGCAGCTCGCCGCGCGCGAGCAGGAGCTGCGCGCCTTCGCCGAGCGGGAGGAGGAGCTGCGGGCCAGCTACGAGGCCCTGCTCACCACCGAGCCCCCGCTGCGCCACCGGCTGGTGGACGACCTGAATGACCGCCTCATCAAGGCCGGTGGCCCGCGCGCCCACCGCGCCATCAAACAGCTGGTGCGGGCCACGGTGAAGCGCGGCAAGTAGCTACGGCGCTGGTGCGTGGGACGAAGCCCCCTTCTTTCCGGCGGGGGGCTGCTGTCCCGCCACCCACGCGTCGACCTTGCGCTCGAGCACGTCCAGTGGCAGCGAGCCCCCGAGCAGCACCACATCGTGGAACTCGCGCACGTCGAAGCGCGAGCCCAGCGCCTGCTCGGCGCGCGTGCGCAGCTCCTGAATCTTGAGCTGCCCCACCTTGTACGCGAGCGCCTGCCCGGGCCAGGCGATGTAGCGGTCCACCTCGTTGGTGATGTCCAACGCCTGGCGGGGCGCGTTCTCCATGAAGTAGTCGAGGGCCTGCTGGCGCGTCCACTGCTTCACATGCATGCCGGTGTCCACGACGAGGCGGACGGCGCGCCACATGTCATAGGAGAGCTGGCCGAACTTGTCGTAGGGGTCCACGTAGAGGCCCAGCTCGTCCCCCAGCGTCTCGCAGTACAGCGCCCAGCCCTCGCCATAGGCCACGTAGTAGCCGTAGCGACGGAACTCAGGCAGCCCCAGTTGCTCGGTGGCCAGGGCCGTCTGGAGGTGATGTCCGGGCACCGCCTCGTGCAGCGTGAGGGGCACCATCTCCCAGAGCGGGCGCGTCTCCGGACGGTAGAGGTTCACCAGGTACGTGCCGGGACGCGAGCCGTCCGAGGCCGCCGGGTAATAGAAGCCCGTCGTCACGTCGGGGGCCATGGCCTCCGGTGTCGCCTCCACCGCGTAGGGCTGGCGCGGCAGCGTCTTGAACAGGCGCACCAGCAGCGGGTCAATCCGCTTGGACAGGGCCCGGTAGCGCATCAGCAGCTCGTCGCCGGTGCGGGCGTAGAAGCGCGGGTCCGTGCGCAGGAACTGGAAGAACTCCGCGAGCGAGCCCTGGAAGCCCGTCCGCTTCATGATGGCCTCCATCTCCCCTCGGATGCGCTTCACCTCCGCCAACCCCTGGGTGTGGATCTGCTCCGGCGTCAGCGCGGTGGTCGTGTACTTGCGCGCGAAGAAGCCATACATCTCCACGCCGTCCTGAAGCTGCCAGACGCCCACGGCCTCGGGCGCGCCCGGGAGGTACTCGGCGGTGAGGAACTGGTGGAAGCGCCGCAGCGCGGGCACCACGCCCTCGCGCACGGCCTTCCGGCCGGCCTCCGCCAGACGCTGCTGCTCCGTGGCGGAGAGCTTCTCGGGGAAGCGCAGGAAGGGGCTGTAGAAGCCGCTCTTCGTCGGGTCCTCCACGAGCTGCCGCTCTATTTGAGGCGGGATGCGCTGGAGGATGACGCGCGGATGCACCTTCTTCTGGCGCAGTCCCTCGCGCATCAACGCCACCACCTGGTCCACATAGGTGCCGAAGCCCTGGAGCCGGACGAGCCAGTCCTCGTAGTCCTTCACCGTCTCGAAGCGCAGCGTGTCCGCGAGCTGGTAGGCCGTCTGCACGCCGGGGGGCTGCTTGATGCCCTCGGGGATGCCTCCCATCTGATTCGTGGGCAGCAGGTACCAGCCGAAGCGGTGCTCCTCCACCCACGTCTCGTGGTCCCTGCGGAACAGGTCCAGGTTGAGCTGGTCCTCGGCGGACAACCGGGCGCGCTCCACCTTCTTGAGCTTCTCCAGCACCTGTCGCGAGTGCTGGTGGTCCGCCTGGATGGCCGCGAGGCTCAGGTCATCCCAGCGCTCGTTCCAGCGACGGTCGCCCTGGACGGACGCGTACGTCGGACTGTGCTCGAGCTGGTACCGCCAATCCTGCTCGATGAGGGCACGCAGCGTGCTGGCCGCGTCCGGCTTCTTCGCCTCGGCATCCACGGACATCATCAGGAGAACTCCCAGGGTGGTGAGTTGGAGCCACTTCACGAGAACAGCTCCAGCAGGTCTTCACGGGTGATGGCCGCGGCGCCGGCGGCCTCGCTCAAGGCCGCTTCCATCAGCGCGCGCTTCTTGTCCTGGAGTCCGAGGATGCGCTCCTCGACGGTGCCCTGGGACACCAGGCGGTACACGTTGACGGGCCGCTCCTGACCGATGCGGTGCGCGCGGTCCGCCGCCTGCGCCTCCACGGCCGGGTTCCACCACGGGTCCACCAGGAAGACGTGGTCCGCCGCCGTGAGGTTCAAGCCCGTGCCGCCCGCCTTCAACGACATGAGCAACACCGGCGGGCCGTCCTCCGACTGGAAGCGGGAGGTGACATCGCCGCGATTCACCGTGGTGCCGTCCAGCCGGTCGAACCCGATGCCCGCCTGCTTCAGCGCCGGCTCGATGAGGTCCAGGAGCGAGGTCCACTGGGAGAACACGAGCGCCTTGTGGCCCTCCGACACAGCGGTATCGAGCGCGTCCACCAGCGTCTCCACCTTCGACGACGAGGTCGCCTTCTGACCGGGGACGAGCGCCGGGTGGCACGCCGCCTGTCGCAGTCGCAGGAGCGCCTCCAGCGCCTTGAGCACGCTGCCGCCCTCGTTGAGCAGGGCGACCACTTCCTTGCGCGTCGCCGCCATCACCGAGTCGTAGATGGAGCGCTCGCGCTCATCCAGCGACACGTGCATCACCGACTCGATGCGCGGGGGCAGCTCCGGCGCGACGTCCCGCTTGAGCCTGCGCAGCACGAAGGGGCGGATGCGACGGCGCAGGTCCGCGGAGGCCGCCGCGTTGCCCTCGGAGATGGGGCGCGACACCTTCTCCTCGAACTGCCGCCGTCCCCCGAGCAGGCCCGGGTTGGTGAAGTGCATCAAGCTCCACAGCTCGTCCAGCCGGTTCTCCAGCGGCGTACCGCTGAGCGCCAACCGGAAGTTGGACTTGAGGCCGAACGCGGAGCGCGCGACCTGGCTCTCCGGGTTCTTGATGGCCTGCGCCTCGTCCAGCACCAGGGCGGCCCACTCCCTGGCGCCCAGCGCCGCCGCGTCCAGTCGCAGAATCGAGTACGTGGTGAGCGTCACGTCGGCCGCCGGGTCCAGCTCGCGGCCGGGGCCGTGGTAGACGCAGACGCTCAACGACGGACGGAAGCGCTTGAGCTCCGCCACCCAGTTGGGCAGCACGCTGGTGGGACAGACGACGAGCGAGCGCGGCCCCAACACGCAGATGGTCTGCAGCGTCTTTCCCAGACCCATGTCGTCCGCGAGGATGCCGCCCAGGCCCGCGCTCTTGAGGAAGCCCAGCCAGCTCACACCCGTCTGCTGGTAGTGACGCAAGGACGCGTTGAGGTCCTCCGGCAACACGGGCGGCGGCAGCTTCTCGAAGCCCTCGACGAGCGGCGCCAGCTTGTCCAGGCCCGGAGGAGGCGGCTGCTCCAGTGTCTCGCACAGCGAGGAGAGCTGCGGCAGCGCGTGGTTGGAGACGCGGCCGTCCGGCTGACGCGCGGCGAGCAGGTCCGCCACGCGCTGACCATGCTTGTCCAGCCACGCGCGCGGCAAGGGCGCCCAGCCCCCTCCCACCAGCGGGACCAACCCGAGCCCTTCCTGCCAGGCCCGGACGACGGCCGCCGCGTCCACCGAGCGGGCCTCGCCACCCTTGCCTCCCTCCACCTGGAACTCGAGCGTGAAGCGCACCTGCGGGATTCCCGCGCCATCCCCCGCGGACTCCACCGAGAGCGATGGACGCAGCCGCACATCCGGACTCACCACGGACGCGCCGTCACCGGCCAGGTCTCCGCCCCACCGTCGCAGCCGGTCCGCCCAGCGCACCATCTCCGGGCCCTGCACCGTCACCCGACGTCCGGGCACCAGGTTCAGCTCCTCGCGAAGGTCGTGGATGAGCCGCTGCTCCACCGCCTCGTCGCGCAGCGGCACCGCGCCGCGCAGGTACACCATCTTCCCGTTGTCGATGCGCACCGTCGGCGGCGCGCCGTAGACGAGCGTGGGCAGCACGGACAGGCCCGACTCGAGCTGGTTCAGCTCCAGCAGGATGCGCGGCTTGAGCTCGCGGTCGATGGACGGCACGCGCTTCGTGCGCACCTCCACCGGCATCCGGCGGCCCAGCTCCGGCAGCACCTTCGACGTCAGCTCGCCGAGGTTCTCCGCGCTGTACGTGCGGACGATGGGGAGGTTCTGGAGCCACGGCCCCGTCATGCCCGTCTCACCCATGCGGGCCAGCGCGTCTCCCACGCGGGCCACGCCGGGGCTCACGACTTCGGACACGCGCGAGTCGCGCGCCACCGTCACCACGAGCTGCCCGCCGCGCTCCTCGACCAGCGCCCGGGGCACCACCACCTCGTCGGGGATGGCGACGGGGCGACCGTCCAACAGGACGTTGCGCGCCTGCACCAGCACCTTGAGCAACGCGTCGAGCGTCTCCGGGTTGAGCGTGCCGCGCGTGCGGCGCTGCTCCAGGATGCGGTCGGCGAGCAGGTCCGCCTGCTCCACCTGGAGCTTCGCGGCCTGCGCGGGCTTCGCGATGTACGAGGTGAGGCTGCCCTCCAGCGCCTCTTCCTTGCCGTCCGCGTGGGCCAGCGTGCGCTTGAGCTGGAGGCCGTCCCCCGTGCGCGTGAAGTGATAGGCGATGCGAGACCAGCGGGTCGCCGCCGTCTGCATGGGCGCGTCCTCCCGCTCCGCCTGTTGGAGCGAGATGGCCGCCGCGACGACATGCTCACACGGGTCCACGAGGCTGGGGCAGTCACACTCCCAGGCGTCGTCGGCGGGATAGAGGGCCACCGTGAAGGGGACCGGGCGCCCCGCCGAGCGGACCCTCAGCTCCAGCTCGCTGTCCGTCTTCGACTGGAGGACCACGGCCCCGTCACGGGCGAGACCCACGCCTTTGGACCAGAGACCGGGGCGGGCTTCCTTCCGAACGGCTTCGAGCAGCTTGGCGAATGCGGACATGGGAGTGTCGACTCCCTACGCCCCCGGGGTGCGCCGCGCAACGGCGATGCGCACCCCGGCTCCCTCGCTCAGCCGCAGGTCAGCGTCCAACGGCAGGTATTAGACAGGCATTCCTTGCCATACAGGCACGTTGCCCCCTTGGCCTTCTTCGGCTGGCACTTGCCGCTGTTGAGCCCCCAACCGCAGTACTGGGTGCTCGCGCAGTCGGTCTCCTGGTCGCAGATGCAGGTGCCCGCGCTGTTGCAGCCGGACGCGGTGCATGCGTCGCTGACGCACTCCTCCTTGAAGCGGCAGGACTCACCCACCGCCTTGGAGTCCGGCGCGTAGTGCTCGCCGCACAGCACCGGGTACGCGGCCTCGCGCGTGCCCTTGTCCACGTAGGTGGCCACGCCCGCGGTGTCGATGTCCGCCGCCGCGTCCGCCATGCCCGTGCGCGGATTGGACGCGCGCTCCCACACCTTGAGGAAGGCCTCCGCCGAGCCGGACAACCCCGTGGTGTTGGCTCCCACGCGGCCCAGGTCCTTCAGCAAGTCAGGCAGGTAGCCCACGTGCGCGAGGCCGAACTCGTCGAAGCCCGTGCCCAGGCGCGCGGGACCGGAGACGTTCTGCTGACGCAGGTGCGCATCCGCCTCCGCCTGGAACGTCGCGGAACACGCGCCGTTGTTGCCGAAGCGCGGACGCGTCTGCTGGATGAAGCCGTTGAGGTCCGCGCCGAAGGCCATGGGGACCTTGAGGCCCTGGCGACCGAACTCGACGGCCTGGGCCAGCGAGCGCGTGGAGCCATGGCAGTTGTTGGCGACGCCGGAGCGCGTGTACGCGCGCGTCTCGTCATGCGCGGTGCGCAGGCCGAAGATGCCACCCGTCTGGCGCAGGTAGCGCACCACCCACGCGGGCGTCGTCTTCTCGTCGTCGGCGAGCTTCGGGTTCATCACCTCGCGGAAGTGGCCGTGAGAGATGACCAGCGGGTAGTAGGTGTTCGCCTGGGCGACGGCGAAGGCGTCCTGGAGGCCCTTCTCCGACAGGTGGGCCACGTCGATGAGCATGCCCTTGCCCATCATCGTCTGGAGCAGCGCCTTGCCGTCCGCGGTGAGGCCCTTGGTGTTGCGGCAGTTGCCGGCCGCGTCGCGGTACACATCGAAGCCCAGCGTCATCGTGTCCGTCGTCACGCCGCAGTCGGTGTCGATGTGGCAGTTCTCCGTGAACTGCGCGGCCTGGAAGATGGCGTTGTGCAGCGCCGCGCCGCCGAAGCGGTTGTCCAGCTGGTGCACCGGCTGGAGCGAGCGGACGCCCAGGGCGTGGAAGCGGTCCAGCTCCAGGCGCCAGTCCTTGGTGCCGAACAGCTTGCTCGTCTCGATGGAGAGCACCATGGCCAGCTTGCCCGAGGCGATGATGCTGCGCGCGTGCGACGGCGTCAGGGCGATCTCCACCCAGTCGGTGCGCGCGTCGAAGGCCCGCGCCATCTGGAGCTGCAGCTCCACGTCCACCATCTCGTCACACGGCCGGGAGATGTTCTGGTACGGCAATGCCTTGCAGAGGAACTCGTTGCTGACCAGCGACACCATGACCAGGGACATGCCGCCCTGGTGCGCCTGCCGCAGCCACCCCTCCCACGACTGCTGATGCGCGATGGTGTCCCAGCGCGGCCACTGCGTGTTCACCGACATGCGCCCCAGGTGGATGCCCGTGTCGCCCTCGGTGCCCTCGATCTTCCCGATGAACTCCGAGCCCACCGCGCCGCCCAGGCCAAAGAACGCCGCGAGCAACGGGTTGCCGCTCAGGTCCACCCCGGGGCAGAGGTTGAGCAGGTTGCTCAGGTCCATGCGCACCCGGGCGTGGTCACTCTCCGGCAGGCCACCGTCACAGCTCACCAGCGAGCCGGTGTGGCTGCCGTGGAACCACCCGCCGCCGAACGCCTCCTCCGCGAACATGTGGTGGTGCAGCTCCGCGAAGCCCGGCGCGGCCAGGGGCTGCGTCTGGGCCTCGGTGGCGACCTCGACGGGAGCCTCACCCTCCTGCACGGGGCCGCACGCGAGCCCGAGACAGAGGGTGAGAGGAAGGAGGGCCAGGGCTCCCTGGCGCCGACGGTGCTGAGACATGAACATGGAGGGGGATTCCTTCTGGGATGCAGGGGCGGACGGCTCCGCCTTCGCGCCCGGGAGGATACTCCCCGCACGACGGGCATATCGAGCAATCCACGCCCACCTCGAGACCGTGGTTTCAGGGGACGTCTCCGTGCGTCACGAGGAGTCGCCGGCCTGGAAGCGGCGGGCGCCGGGGTGTCGGTCCAATGACAGGCGCGTCTGAACCCGGTTGACGGCGTGGAGCGGAACAACAGACACAGTGCGGCAGGTCGGGCGCACATCCGCGCTACCAGAGCCATGCTGATACGATTGTCCTCGCCCATGGCGTCCCGCACTGGCGCGAGGTCGGCCGGGGTCTCGAAGGAGCAGTCATGTCCCTGCGCCGTGCCCTCCCGTGGAGTCTCGCCCTCCTGTTGTCCTTCACCACGGCCGCCTTCGCCGAGCCGGCCACCACCGAGGTTCTCGCGCCCGAGTCCAGCGAACCCCAGGACGCGGCGAGTCTGGTCTGTGTCGCGGTCCGGTGCTCGACGGTGAGCGAGTGCTGGGCCGCGTGCCCCGGCGCGAGCAGCGTGAGCTGCGTCAGCAATGGGTGTCGCTACACCCTTCCTGGTGGTGGTGGCGGCGGTGGAGGCCCGTGGTGCGAGCTGACGCGGTGCAGCGACGACGCCGACTGCGTGTGCAAGGGGCAACAGGGTTACTGCGAAGCCCGCGCCTGTCGGTACTGAAGTCGAGGTGTGCCTTGGGCCGTCATCGCGGCGGCCCGAGGCAAGGCGGTATCCTCGTGCGCCGCACCTGGAACGCGTTCCGCGGTCCGGTGCGCCACAAGGGCTTATGCACCTGGACGACTACACGCGATACGACGCGATGGGGCTGGCGGAGCTGGTGCGTCGCAAGGAAGTGACTCCGACGGAGCTGACGCAAGCGGCGCTCGCGGCCATCGCCCGCGTCAATCCGAAGCTGAACGCGGTCATCGACGTCCGGGAAGCGGACGCGCGGGCCGCCGTGCAGACGGGGCTTCCCCAGGGTCCTTTCACCGGGGTGCCCTTCCTCATCAAGGACCTGGCGTTGCATGCGGCGGGCGTCCCGACGGACCTGGGGAGTCGGCTGACGCGCGGACTGATGCTGCCGTTCGACTCCGTGTTGATGGAGCGCTTTCGCCGCACGGGCGTGGTGTTGCTGGGCCGGACGAACACGCCGGAGTTCGGCAACAACGCGACGACGGAGCCGGTGCTGCATGGCCCCACGCGCAACCCATGGGACCTGGGACGCAGCTCCGGTGGCTCCAGTGGAGGCTCGGCGGCGGCGGTGGCGGCGGGCATCGTCCCGGTGGCCCATGGCAATGATGGCGGCGGCTCCCTGCGCATTCCCGCCGCCCTCTGTGGAGTGTTCGGCCTGAAGCCCACGCGCGGGCGCAACTCCGTGGGGCCCAATTCGGGCGAGGCCATCAACGGCCTGGGCGTGGAGCATGTGGTGACGCGCTCGGTCCGCGACAGCGCGGCGATGCTGGATGCCACCCACGGTCCCGCGGTGGGCGACCCGCACTACGCGCCGCCGCCGGAGAGGCCCTATCTCAACGAGGTCCGGCGGGAGCCGGGGCGGCTGCGCATCGCGATTTCGAGGAGGCCGGCGTCCGGAGGGCCCGTGAGCCCCGACAACGTCGCGGCGGTCGAGGACGCCGCGAAGCTATGCGCCTCCCTGGGGCACGACCTCGTCGAGGCAGCGCCCGTCTATGACGACGCCGCGCTGGTGGAGGCGATGGTGACGGTCTGGTCCTCGACCAACGCGGCCCTGGCGGGGATGCTGGGCGGGGCCCTGGGACGTCCCGTGGGCCCGGACACGCTGGAGGCCACCACCTGGGCGGCGGTGCAGCATGGCCGTTCGCTGAAGGCGACGGATCTCCAGGCGGCGCTGGGAGTGTTCAATCAGGTCAGCCGCGCCGTGGGCGCGTTCTACGTGGACCATGACCTGCTGCTGACGCCCACGGCGGCGGTGCCGCCCTACCCGCTGGGCGCGATGGATTCCAACAAGCCGATGAGCGCTGGCGAGTGGTACCGCCACGTGTTCTCGATGATTCCCTTCACCGCGCTCTACAACGTGACAGGACAGCCGGCGATGTCCGTGCCGCTGCACTGGAACGCGCAGGATCTGCCCATCGGCGTCCAGTTCGTGAGCCGCTTCGCGGATGAGGCCACGTTGTTCCGCCTCGCGGGACAGTTGGAGGAGGCACGTCCGTGGTCCGTGCGCCGGCCTCCCGTGCATGCGGCGCGGGACGCCTGACACGCCCTTGAGTGAGCGGGCTGGGCCTCTCAAGGAAGAGAGGCTCAGCGCGGGAGCGGCAGGTATCGACCGAGCCCGTCCATGACCAGGCTCTCGATGCGCACCACCGTGCGCTTCGGGCCGACCTCCAGCCTGTCGAACTTCGTGAGGATGGAGAGGAACGGCGTCTCCCGCTTTCGCTCGCGAACCTCCGACCAGGGAATGAACAGGGGAGGATGGAAGGGCATGACGACAGGAATCATCGAGATGTAGAGGCCATCCTCGTCCGCCCCCACGGTGAGCGAGTTCCTGTAATGGACCCAGCCCATCCGCCCCGTGACACCACTGATGGCGCCCCTCGGCATGGGTTCGTCCGTGCGAAACCTCCGCGCGAGCCAGAACCAGCCCCCCTTCAGCGACGAGAAGAACGCCAAGGCCAGCAGGCCCACCACAAACAGCGGAATGCCCAGCCAGAGAGGAATGGAGGTCGCGGCCAGCAGGAACACGGAGGGTGTCTCCATCATCGTCACTCTCCCTGCCGAGGCGCGCGCGCCCAGACCACATCCCAGATGGACGCAGGGGACGAAAACCCAGGCACCACGAGCCGGACCATCACTTCCGTGGAGGCCACCTGGGCGCCCTGACTCCGCGCCTCCGCGAACAAGCCTCGGAGCAGCGCGGGCCCATCCACATACACCGCGGACAACAGCCCGGACTCGCCCACCGGAGCCGGCGGCGAGACATCCGGGTCACGAGGCTTCAAGCCCCAGGCCTCGAGGATGTCGCGGTACAGCTCATCCAGGTCATACAGCGGCGCATGGATCCCCAACGCGCCACACGGACAATCCCAGCCAAAGCCCCGAGCCAATCCGCCCTGGTCCAGCATCCGGCCCCGCGCGGCCACTCCACAGAGGCCACACTTCACTGAACCCACCTCGCCTGTGAGCTCATGCCGGGCGTCGAAGGTGATGCTCAGCGTTTCCATCAGTTCGCCGGGGGCAGGTAGAAGTCGAGGGATTCCGTCACGGCGGCCCGGAGCCGAATGCGGGTGGAGTGCTCCCCCGCCCGAAACGTGTCGAGCTTCATGAAGAAGAACGACGTGACCTCCCTGTCATGAATCTCCGACCAGGGGATCCGCAGCGGGGGATGAAAGAGTCGGAAGATGAGATTCGGCACCAGGTAGAGCCCCTGCGCATCGCCGCCCACGGCAAGACAGTTCGTGTAGTCGATCCAGCCGATCTTCCCCGAAGTGAAGTTCCGCATGTCGCTCGGGGCGGGCCCGTCCGCGCGGAACTGCCTGGCGAGGCCATGCCAGCCACTCACCCACGACACCACGCGCAGGACCGACGCGAACCCCACGACGAACAGGAGCGTGGCTCCCCAGGGATGCGTCTTGACCAGGAGTTGGAGGAAGGGCGAGTGCATGAGCTCGGTCCTAAGTCGCCAGGGTCAGTCGCGAAAGCGCCTCGCGCAGTCGCTCGGGAATCGCCGTGGACTTGCGCGTCTGGCGGTCCACGAAGACGTGGACGAAGTGCCCGTGGGCCGCCGCTTCCGACGCCCCTTCCTTGAAGATGCCAATCCCATACGTCACCGAGCGCGTGCCCAGCTTGTCCACCCGAAGCCCCGCCCGCAGCGCGTCTGGATAGGCGAGCGGCGCGCGGTAGTGGCACTTCGACTCCACGACGAGCCCGATGACGGAGCTGCCGTGGATGTCCAACCCGCCCTCCTGGATGAGGAAGTGGTTCGCCACCGTGTCGAAGTAGCTGTAGTACGTGACGTTGTTGATGTGGCCGTAGACGTCGTTGTCCATCCACCGTGTGGTGATGGGCAGGAAGTAGCGATAGCGCTCGGCGGTCTCGACGTCACTCACGGCTTCAGTCTCCCCATGACTACCAGTACCCCAGCGCCTGCTGGAACAGCCCACTCAACACGGGCCGCGACATCTCGCGGGGAGCATTCTGCAACAGTCGCTGCTGGGGGAAGGCCCCCTCCGTCAGCGCCGCCACGTCCGCCTCGGTGTACCCGACTCCGCCCAGTCCGTTCGGCATCCCCACCGCGCGCATGATGCGGATGAGCTTGTCCGCCAGCACCTCGCCCGCGTCCTTCGGCCCCGCGCCGCGCGCGTCCGCGCCCAGCCACGTCGCGGCCTCCAGGTGCCGCTCCGGACTCTCTTCCGCCGTGTACCGGAATACCGAGGGGGCGTTGAGGATGACCGCCATTCCATGGGGCACGAGCGGTTCGTCCTGGGGATATCCCGTGGGCCTGAACTCGCGCACGAGCCCCGCCACCGCGTAGGCCATGCCGTGGGGCGCATGCACGCCCGCGTTGCCGAACGCGATGCCCGCCAGCGTCGCCGCCCACATCAACTGCTCGCGTGCCTCGTGGTCTCCCGCGTCCTTCACGCCGCGCTCCAGATACAGCCCCATCAACCGCAGGGCCTCGCGACATCCCAGGTCGCTCCACGGGTTGGCGCCCTGGCTCATGGGTCGCAGGCTGGGTCGCGGAGGCGCGGGGCGGCGGACGTAGGGTCGCGCCGTATAGGACTCCAGCGCGTGGGAGAGCACGTCCAGACCGCTGGCGGCCACCACCTCGCCCGGCAGCGTCGCGGTGCAGTCCGGGTCCACCAGGGCTTCGGTGGGACGCAGCGCGTGCGAGGCGATGCCCGTCTTCGCGCCCAACGAGAGCAGGTCGAAGATGGTGATGCCCGTCACCTCGCTGCCGGTCCCCGACGTCGTGGGGCAGGCGATGTGGGGCTTGAGGGGACCGGGCACCGGCCTGCCCTCGCCCACGGGGGCATTCACGTAGGTCAGGAAGTCGGAGGGCCACGTCGCATAGAGGTTCGCCGCCTTGCACGTGTCGATGACGGAGCCGCCACCGAGTGACACGTAGCCGTCCGGCCGCAGGTCCGCGGCGAACCGCACCGCCTCCAGAAAGGAGCGGTCCGTGGGCTCGACGCGAACGTCCGTGAAGACGCCGACCTCGAGTCCGGCCGCGAGCAGCGAGGCGCGCACCTTCTCGAAGTGCGGCAGTCGGGCCACGCCCGCATCCGAGAACAGCGCCACGCGCTTCATGCCGAGCGCCCGGGCCCGCTCGCCCACCTCCGACAGACAGCCTCGACCGAAGGTGACGCGCGACGCATCCATCGTGAAGGCGGAGTCACACCCCTCGCCCACCGACTGGTAGTGGCAACAACCAAAGCCCATGACAGTCCTCCCACGCCGGTTGCCGCCGCAATCTAGCGTGGGTGGGAGGAAGAACGGGCGACATCCTCCAGCGCCAGGGTCTCGCGGCGGGAAAGAGGTACGGACGGCACAGCCCATCCCGAAGCGCGGGAGGGCCATCGAACCCCTCCGCGCTCGTGGCTCGGGGTCCTGCATTCAACCCCTGAGGACTCCACCAAGCCGTGCTCAGCAGTCGTGGTTCGGAGGCGTGCCTCCCTCCGCCGAGCCCCTCCACACGCGTGGCGAGGAACTCCATCGAGCCGTGCTCAGCAGTCGTAGTTCGGAGGCGTGCCGCCGTCCTCGACGGGCACCGGCGCGGGTCCGCCCTGCTTCGCGAGCGACTCCCCACAGTCCAGCGAGGCCTCTCCCGAGAGCGTGCGATAGAGCACACACGACGCCCGCTCGACGAAGAACGCCTGTCGCGGCCAGTCCGGTCCGCGCGCCGCGAGGATGGCCACCGCGTAGTGGCCACCATCCGGCAGCCGCACCAACCCCACCTCGTTGAGCACATTGTAGCGCGAGTCATCCGAGCAGCACCCTGGAGGCAGCCAGCCCGCCTTGTGGCGCATCGAGGCCCGGACCTTCGCGGGCAGGAGCGTCCCCAGCCAACCACCACACCCCTCGCGAGGCGTCAGCTCCATCCACGCGAGCATGCGCGAGGTGGGCTTTGGCTTCAGCAATTCGCCCGCGCTCAAGCGATGCAGGAAAGACACGGCGTCGGCAGCACAGAGGTAGTTGTCATTCCCCATCGCCTGGGGCGAGTTCGTCGCGCGGCGCGGCTTGCCGTAGTTCCACTTCGTCAGCGCGGTGTTCTTCACGTCCAGCGAGCGCAGATAGTCATTGATGGCGTCCGGCCCACCCACCAGGTCGATGACCGCGCCCGAGGCCTCGTTGTCCGAGGTGCGGAAGACCTTCTCCGCCAGCGGCGCCACCTTCGACTCCTCGGCCTTCTTCAAGGCCGCCGCCACCCAGAACACCTTCGCCGAACTGGCTGAGATGTGCGGCACCGTGTCGGAAGACCCCGCGTACTCTCCGGTGCGCAGGTCCTTCACCGCGATGGCCACGTCCGCTCCCGGAGCCAGGCGCGCGGCCTCCGCCGCCAGCGAATCCACGACGGACCGAAGTGCCTCGCGCTTCGGAGCCCCTGCTGCCGGAGCCGCCGCCAGGGCGCTTCCCATCGTGAGCCAGGACAGCGCCAAGGCCCCAAACCAACCACGCGGCACGAACCACGTTGTCATCATCGTCCTCCAGGAAGTGCTGCCCCCCGCGGGAGCCGCCGAGCCCGCCACGAAGGCCCCCAGGGCATCCGCGACGCCCAGCCGGGACGCTCTCTCGTAGTCGAAGTCCACCACGCCCGCCAGGGACACACCGGCGCCACCACGACCAAAGCCGGGGACGTAACCCGCCCGTCCGAGCGTGTGTCCAGTCACTGGTGACTCCCGGGTGACAACGACAGCCCTGCTTCAAGATTTCTCGGGAGTCTCGTGGAAGAGCCGCGCGAGAAAGCGCGTGAAGCTGAGGGAGTCGCCCGAGGAGACGGCCCGTTCCGCTTCCAGCTCTCTCCAACAGAGGGTGATGCACTCGCGCCGGAGGCGGGCGATCTCCTGGTCCACCTCGACCAGCTCCACATGGTGCTCCCTCAATTGGTCGATGATTTGCTCGGCATGCGTCAGGGCCTTGCGGAACTCCCTCGACAGGATGCCATCCGCTCGCATCTGGACCGCCGCGGAGTCTTCTTCCAACTCCAGGGCTTCACGCCGCGCGTCGAAGCGGGCCGCGAGTTCTTCGGCCTCGCGCTTGAACCGCAGTCGCACCTGTCTCTTCTCTTCGTCGGGGAGCCGGGACTGGAGCGCCGCGTCTTCCTCCCAGCCCTTGTGCTCGGCCTCCAGGTCCTTTCGAGCGTTGAGTTCCTCTCGGTCCACCTGGACACGCCGTCCGTCGACGCGGTCGAGCGCCGAGCGATCCACGTCGTGGTTGCGCTCGCGAACCTCCTCCATCCAGACATGGAGCGACTCCTGCTCACCCAGGAGTCGAGCGTGGGCCGCCTGGGCGCGCTGCGCCACGGCCGGTCGGTCCACTCGAAGCTGTTGAAGTCGCGCCTCCACATCACCTCTGGACGCACGGGACTCGGCCCATTGCCTTTCCAACCGCAGGTGTTCCTGGGCCACGGGCTCCTTCCGATACAGCAAGAGCGCGCGCGAAAGCCCCAGTCCACCCACGAGCCCCGATCCCACCAACCACCAGGGAGAGAACACCACGCCCGGAATGAGCCCCAGGATCGCGGTGACCAGCACGCCCCCGGTCATGCCGCGTTCCAACGAGTCCTCACGAGAAAACTCGCGGGGGGCCAGCGAAGCGGGAGCGATGAAGCGCGCCAGCGCCCGCGCGTGGGCTTGCGCGCGCGTCGGCTGCGGCCCGGGCTCCTGAACAAGTCGCTTGTCCAATCCTTCGTCCAGGGTCAGCTCCGGCAAGCGCGAGGGCGCGAGTGCCAGCAGGGACAACAGGGTTCTCGGCACGTACTCGCGGATTCGAGCATGAGGCGAAGTCAGTAGCGCCTGGAGCAATGGAGAACGGGTCGGCTCGACAAAGTCCTTCCGCCGGAACAGGAGGCAGTCGTCGCCCCCCTGGAACCGCTCCCAGAGCGACGGGTCGTGCGCGAGCGCGACCAGCGAGAGCCAGACCCCCCACGCGGGGAAGAGGTCCAACTGGAGGTTGAGCGAGCCCGAGTCGCGCGCTGGATGCTGGTAGTTGGCGTGCCCCCGCTCATGGCTCTCGCGCCCACGCAGCGAGAACACACACATTCCATCGTAGTCGATGAGCCGCAGTCCTGAGTCGGTGACGAGGACATTGCCATGCTGGAGATCACCATGCGCGACGGCGGCGCGGCTCAGCGCCTTCACCAGGTCGAACCACTCGGCGGCGAGCTGGAACAGCTTCGCGGGCTCGTGCAGGTGGCGCCCGACATAGCGCTCCAGGGACTCTCCCTGGACCCACTCCATCTTGACGATGGGCACCCACCGCCCTCGGACGTGGATGCCTCGGGGAAGGAACGTGAAGCCAACCATGTACGGCAGCCAGTGCTGCTCCAGATGACGTTGGATCTCCAGGTAGCGGGACTGCAAGTCGTAGGGAAATGGGCGGGTGAAACAACGCACGGCGTAGACCTTCTCGCCACACGTCACCTTGTAGATGGTCGCGAAGTTGCCCGCGCGCGGCCGGGGCAGGCTCGCCATCGCGCCCGTTCCCAGCTCGACGACGCCCTCTCTCAACTCGGGGTCGGCGAACGCCTGCCGAGGATGCTGGAGCGCCGTCTGGTAGTCGCTGTCCGAAGGGAGAATCACGACCTCACGCCCCCACCGTCAAGCGAAGCAACGTGACGTCATCGTTGCGGATGACCTTGTTTGTCCGCAGGCCATCCACGAAGCGCGCGAAGGACACCGGGAGGTCCTCCGACGTCCCCGTGGGAAGCGCGAGCCAGGGCGCCCCGCCCCGCTCGTGCTCGGCCAGGAACCAGTGGGCCAGCGCATCGGTCATCAGCAACAGGAGGTCCCCGGGTCGCACGTCCCCTGCTTCGCATCGCGCCGCTTCGCCCACGCGCGCGTTCTGACCGGACTGCGTGGACACCAGGAACGGACGCGAGCCGAACGACACGGCCGCCTCCAGGGGAAAGGACCGCAGCAACCGGTCTCCTCGGACCTGGAAGAGACACGAATCCCCCACCGCCAGCGCCGTCCAGGTGCCCACCGCGTCGCCACCGCGCGCGGCCTCCAGGCGAACCCCCAAGAGCGTGGCGAACGCGCCCTCCAGGAGCTTCTCCTGTGCGTACCAGGGAAGCTCCCGACTCCCGACGTCCGCGTGCCATCGCCGCTGCAGCACGGGCAGGGCCTGGAGCAGTTCGGAGGCCCCACCCATCCGCCCCTCGGCGAACTCCCGCGCGAGCAGCCGGGCCCACAAGCCCGAGAAAAGGCTCTCCGTGGCGCCATCGGCGACCGCGACGTGCAGCACCTCGCCCTCGAACGTGGACGACTGCTCCGGCGCGCACGCGTCCTCGTTCTCGGAGGGCGTGTTGCCCGCCTTCTGCACCCACACCGCCTCGAGCTGGATTCTCACGGTGACGACGTCCTGGCCAGGGCTACCGCAGGTTGCTGGGGCGCGTTCCGATGTTCAGGAACTTGATGAGCGACACGATGTCCGCGTTGAAGGCGAAGCCCCGGGCCCCCTCCCGCACCGCCTGCCCCTCCTCTCGCGCGGCGGCGAGCATCCCCGGAGTCAGCGGGCTGGACAGGTCGAAGAGCAGCCGCGCATGCGCGTCCGGAAGCCCCACCTCCGCGTCGGGGAACTGGATGGGCGTCGCCGGGTTCGATGACAGATGCACGTTGAGCAGCAACACCGCGCCGTCGGAGCTTCGCAGCGCGCGCAGGGACGACGCGACGGCGGTCGGGTCTCCATCCGTGGGCTGCCCATCGGAGACATTCACGACGATGGGAGGAAAGCCCTCGGGGTGCTCGCGCAACCAGTCCCCCACCAGGGAAGACGCGCGGGAGAGCACCTCGCACATCGGCGTGGGGCCGTGCGCCACCGGCTCGAACCAGACAGGGAAGCGGACCTTCTCCCGCACCAGCCCGCCCATGCCGTCCTCCCGCTCCCGCGTGCGCTCCTCCAGCCGCGCGGGGGCGTGGCCAATCTCGCTGATGGGAACCAGCCCCCGACCCGCGAGCGGACCCGAGAACGCGGAGCCCACGCGCTCGCCATAACCCAGCACGCCCAGGTGGAAGTAGTCCCGGATGCCCTCCTCGCGGGCACAGCGCACCACCAGGTTCTGGAGCAGCCGGTTGGTGACGTCCGCGACGCCCTCGGCCTTCTTCCGCGAGCCACCCGGCCCACCAAAGGGGTCATCCATGGACCCGGACTGGTCAATCAAGAGGAGGATGCATGCGGGCGCGGTGCGGCTGATTTCCGCCGAGTAGGCCATGGCGGACGAGCGTACCGGTTCACCCTCTCGTGCGCGACGACAGACGACAGCGGCCCCCGCGTCCCACCGCACCCTCGAGACAGGCGGCGCGATGGAACGGGGAGCCTGGGCTTGCGAAGCTAGAGGCCCGTCGGGCCCGTCGGGCCCTTCGCCAGCTCCGCCACGAAGCCCGCGGCGATCTTGGAGAACTTGAGCGCGTGGTTGGCCGTGCTGCCGGACTTCGCGATGGTGTCGCCCGTCGTGTGGATGTAGGGATTGCCCTGGCTGACGACAGCCTCATGCGGGATGGAGGCCGCGAAGCCCGCGTTCGTCCACGACGCGTGGTCCGAGCAGGCATAGCCGCACGTGGTGTTCACGTGGGTGATGCCGGCACCGTAGGTGTTGATGACGTTGCGCAGGAACGTGTTCTGCGCGGAGTTGGTGTAGTCAGTGACGATGCCCACGTCGGCTGACGTGCCCCGGTAGTTGGTCATGTCGAGCTGGAGCACGCCCACCACGTTGATGCCGTTGTTCTTGTGGTACGCGGCGATCTCCTTGGAGCCGCGCAGGCCGACTTCCTCGGCCGCGTAGCCCATGAACTTCACCGTGCGCTGCGGCCGGTAGTTGCAGGCCACCGCCGCCCGGATGACCTCCGTGAAGGAGGCGATGCCGGAGGCGTTGTCATCCGCGCCCGGCGCCGTGCTGCCGGAGGAGATGGAGTCCAGGTGGCCACCCACCACGACGACTTCGTTGGGCAGCGTGGTGCCCCGGATGGTGAGGATGACGGAGGGCTGCGCCCAGGCGGTGTGCGTGAACAGCTCGGACGTGATGTCCGTGCGGCCGGCGGCCAGGGTCGCCCAGCGGCTGCGCAGCCAGTTCGCCGCGCTCACGCCCGTGCTCGACGTGTAGTAGCGCGTGGTGTACGCGGCCATGGAGTTGATGGTGCTGCGGACGTTCGCCTCCGTCATCTGGCCGATGAGGCAGTTGGCCGTGGCGGCGTTGTCGATGGTGTAGGTGATGAGGTCGCGCGTGGACGCGTCGGACGCGGGTACCAGCGACTGCTCCGCTTCGTCACGGCTCTCGAACGTCACGAACCCCGCACAGCGGTTGAACCGGTCGTGCATCACCTCGGCGATGCGCGACAGCTGCGACTCGCGCACGGGAATCACCACCACGTCCTCCTTCGACAGCGAGGGCGCGGGGACGCTCCAGCCTTCACGCGCGAAGGCCTCCGAAACAGGGGCCAGGGCGTCGGAGCCCAGCGAAATCCACAGCTCTTTGTCCTCGGCTTCAGCGAAGGCCGCGGTGGGGCTCAGCAATAACAGGGCAAACGGAATCAACCGCTTCATGGGCAGCGCTCCTCGGTGGGTGGGTGGTGCGACGCGGATCACCGCGGGCGGCCGCATCGCACGGCCTCCGCGTGTGGTCCCCAGGACGTGCGCAACGCCAACCCGCGCGCGTCGACGGAGACGGACCCGCACTTTCCGTTTTTCCGGTGAATCCCAGCAACACACCCCTCCCCTGAGCACGGGAGGGAAGTGTTCACTGGTCAACAGAAGCCCCTCGCCCGGCTGCGTCACCCTCCTGGACCGACACCGGCCCCATTCGTGGAAGCGGCCTTCAGTCGCCGGACCGCGCGGCCAGGGCGCCCAGGCCCGGGCGCACGGCGGCCAGGGGCGAATCGGACTCGGCGAGGCTCGCCTCGGTGCGCACCATGGGCAGGCCGTGGGGCTGGCCGCGAAGGAAGGCCATGAGCTTCTCGCGGACGATGCACCGCAGCTCGAAGGCCTTGCCGGAGTCCGACGCACTCACCAGCGCGCGCAGCTTCATGGTGCGCTCGGAGAGGTCCGTCACCTGGAGCGCCTGCACCTTGCCGTCCCACAGGCCGTTGGACTCCTGCTCCAGCACGCGCTTGAGCTCCGCGCGCACCGAGGGCACGTCCGTGCGGAAGTCCACGTACAGCTCCGCGGTGCCCATGATCTCCGGCGACACCTTGCTCCAGTTCTGGAAGGGCTTCTCCAGGAAGTGGCCCATGGGAATCACCAGCCGCCGCAAGTCCCACACCTTCACCACCACGTAGGTGAGCGTGATTTCCTCCACCCAGCCCCACTCGTTCTCGACGATGACGGTGTCGCCGATGCGGATGGGCTGGGTGATGGACAGCTGGATGCCCGCGAGCAGCGTGGAGATGGACTTCTGCGCGGCCAGGCCGATGAAGAGGCCGGCGATGCCCGCGGAGGCCAGGAGCGACACGCCCACGTTGCGCACCGCCTCGAACTGAAGCAGCAGCAGCGACGCGCAGATAAGCACCACCGCCACTTCAATCACCCGGCGCAGCACCGACAGCTGCGTGCGCAATCCGCGCGCGCGGGCCACGTTGCCGCCCTGCTCCTCGCGCGCCACCGTCTGCTCGACGAAGCCCGCCGCCAGCTTCACGAAGCGCAGGAGGAACCACCCCACCGCGGCCAGCCCCACCGAGCGGGCCACCAGCTCCACGCCGTGCTTCGCCACGGGTGGCAGCTTCAACGCCCACAGCCCCGAGGCCACCAGCACGACGAAGAGCAGGTAGCGCACCGGCCCTCGCGCCGACGCCGCCAGTTGGTCATCCCAGCCGGACTTCGTCATCGACGTGGCCCGGTCCACCAGCCGCATCACCAGCCACTCCACGCCCCGCCCCAACTG
>NZ_JABUMQ010000470.1:0-6482 GCF_013336645.1 Myxococcus sp. CA039A
CGGCCCGGGGGCGGACGGACGCGGCTGGGTGACGAGCCACTTCCGCCCGGCGCTCCCGCCTGGCTGCGCGCGATGACGACGTTGGAAGGCGTGGAACCACGACCCGGTGACGCGCCGACGCGCGAGGAGCGCACGCCACTGCCGCTGCCGGCACCCGGACGTCCCGCGCGACTGCCGCTGGCCCGGCTGCCGCTCCCTCGCTCGTTGACGCCGGAGCTGGAGCCGCCGCTGGGCATCGCATCGAACTGCTCGGCGCTGACGTCCTCCACCGACTCCATCATCGCGTCGATGAGCTCCTGCGCGCTCTGGTAGCGGTCCTCCTTCTCGGGGGACAGGGCCTTGCGAAAGAAGGCATCCAGCGCGGCGGGGACCGGGGCGCCCTGGCGCTTGGAGTTGACCGCGGGCACCTGCTGCGTGAGCGACGCGGTGAGCGCCTTGCGCACGGTGTTCGCGCCGAACGGCGAGCTGCCCGTGAGGCAGAAGTAGAGCACGCCCGCCATGGAGTACAGGTCGGAGCGCTGGTCCACGGCCTCGCCGCCGGCCTGCTCTGGCGGCATGTACTGCGGCGTGCCCAGCACCTGGCCGGTGGAGGTGAGCTGCTCCTCCTCCTCGGCCTCGAGCGCCTTGACCAGACCGAAGTCCAGCACCTTGACGAAGTCCCGCCCGCCCAGGTCCTGCACCATGATGTTGTGCGGCTTCAGGTCGCGGTGGACGCAACCTTCCTGGTGCGCGTGGGCGAGGCCCTGGGTGGCCTGCTCGATGAGGCTGGTGGCGCGGCGCAGGGACATGGGCCCCTCGCGCTTCACCACTTCCTTGAGGCTTTCGCCCTGGAGCAGCTCCATCACGTAGTAGCAGGTGCCGTCGGGGGCGCGGCCGAAGTCGAAGATGGTGATGACGTTCGGGTGGCGCAGGCGGCTGGCGATCTCCGCCTCTCGTCGGAAGCGCTCGAAGAACTGGGGCGCGGCGGCGAGCGACGGGTTGAGCGTCTTCACCGCGACGGGGCGCTGCACCGAGGTCTGCGTGGCGCGGAACACCATGCCCATGCCGCCCTGGCCGAGCACGCTCTCAATCTTGTAGCGGCCATCGAGCACCTGGCCGATGAGCTGGAGGCTCTGGCCTGAGCAGAGGTGGTCGACGCCGTCGGTGCTTCCGCAATGGGGACAGGGGGCAGCCATGTGGGGCCGGAGTATAGGCAGGCCCCGGGCAGGTCCGGAAAGGGGACGTTGGCCCCCACGGTCTCCAGACAGGCATCTGAGCCATTTCCCGAGGAGCCCAGGGCTGTTACATCCCCGGCCGCCATGAGCCTCGTCATCGCCCAGGACCTCAGCCTCTCCTATGGAAAGAAGGTCCTCTTCGACAGCGACAGCTTCACCCTCGGCCCCAAGGACCGTGTAGGCCTCGTCGGGGCCAACGGGACGGGGAAGAGCACCCTGATGAAAATCCTGGCGGGGGTCGCCCAGCCGGATTCAGGGTCCCTGACCTACCGTCGCCGGGCCCGCTGGGGGTATCTGCCCCAGGAAATCGCCGGGCTGCCGGAGGGCACGGTGGTGGAGGCGGTGATGAGCACCGTCCCGGGGCGCGACACCCTGGAGACCCGCCTCAAGGAGACCGAGGAGTCGCTCTCGGCGGCCACGGACGAGGAGGACCAGCTGGAGCTGGCCCAGTCCCTGGCGGACCTGCACGCGGAGCTGGACGACTTCGAGAACCGCTTCGGCCGGCACCACGCCGAGCGCATCCTCAAGGGCCTGGGCTTCAAGGACAACGACCTGGCCAAGCCCACCTCGGCCCTGTCGGGTGGCTGGCGGATGCGCGCGGCGCTGGCGGGACTGCTGCTCCAGGACCCTGACCTGTTGCTCCTCGACGAGCCGACCAACCACCTGGATGTCCCCACGCTCGCGTGGTTCGACGGCTTCCTGCGCCGCTCCAGCAAGGCGCTGGTGCTCATCTCCCACGACCGGGACTTCCTCAACCGGCAGATCAACCGCGTGGTGTCGCTGGAGCTCGAAGGCGTGCGCGAGTACGCCGGCAACTACGACGACTACAAGCGCCTGCGCGCCGAGGAGAAGGTGCTGCTCCAGGCCCGGGCGGAGAAGGTGGAGAACCGGCGCGCGGAGCTGCAGGGCTTCATCGACCGCTTCGGCGCGAAGGCCACCAAGGCCAAGCAGGCGCAGAGCCGCGCGAAGATGTTGGAGAAGCTGGAGAAGGTCCAGGTCCTGGAGGAGCGCTCGACGATGAAGTTCCGCTTCCCGGAAGTGGACCGGAGCGGGCGCGACGTGGTGACGCTGGAAGGCATCACCAAGCGCTATGGCGCGCAGACCGTGTACGACGGCCTTTCGGGCCGGGTGGAGCGCGGCCAGCGCATCGCCGTGGTGGGTGCCAACGGCGCGGGCAAGACGACTCTTCTGCGGATGGTGGCGGGGGAGCTGGTGCCGGACTCGGGCACGGTGACCATCGGGCACAACGTGGTGGTGGGCTATTACGCGCAGCACCACGCGGACAAGCTGGACCGACAGAACACCATCATCGAGGAAGTGCGCCCGCTCGCGGCGGACAAGCCGGAGAGCTACGTGCGCGGCGTGCTCGGCGCGTTCCTCTTCAGCGGCGATGACGTGGAGAAGCCCATTGGGGTGCTCAGCGGTGGTGAGCGGGCCCGCGTGGCGTTGGCCAAGCTGCTGCTGGTGCCCTCCAACTTCCTGCTGATGGACGAGCCCACCAACCACCTGGACCTGGACTCGGCGGAGATGCTGATCGAGGCGCTGAAGCTGTACGGCGGCACGTTGCTGTTCGTCAGCCACAGCCGCAGCTTCATCAACGGGTTGTGCACCCAGGTCTGGGAGGTGGCGGACGGGAAGCTGACGCCTCACCCGGGCAACCTGGACGACTACCTGTACCACCAGGAGCAGCAGCGTCTGAAGGCAGAGGCGGCGGCGGGTGGCGCGAGCGCGGCCCGAGGGGACACTGCGTCCTCCGTGGCGATGACGGAGAAGGAGCGCAAGCGGCAGGAGGCCGAGGCGCGTCAGCGGCGCAGCGTGGTGGAGGGTCCGCTCAAGAAGGAGATCTCCAAGCTGGAGGAGCAGATCGCCAAGGTGGAGGCCGCGCAGAAGGAGCGCGAGGCGCAGCTCGCCGACCCCGTCCTCTACAACGACTTCGCTCGCGCCAAGCCGCTCATGGACGCGCACCGCGAGGGCAAGGACACCCTGGATGACCTCTATGCGCGGTGGGAAGCCACGCAGGAGAAGCTGGCGCAGGCGACCGCGACCTTGAACTGAGGCGCGGTCCTCCGCCAGGCGCGCAGGGGGCCGCTCTCCTGTGAGCGCGGACCTCCGGCTCGTCTCGGCTCACTACCCGAAGACGCGCCTGAACAGCCACAGCAGCGCGGGGCCGGTGGTGTCCCCGGTGTAACCCGCGGCCATGTTCCCGGTGTAGCCGGACATAAGCGGGGTGCTCATCTCGGAGGACGGCTCCGCCTTCGTCAGCTCCTCCGTGAAGGGCGCGGAGCCCTCGGGCGCGCAGCTACCGCAGTACAGGGCTTCTTCCCAGACGAAGCCGTAGCGTGGCTTTACCTCGCGCTTGCACTCCGCGCACGCAGTCGCTCGCCCCAGCTTGAACGTGGGCCGCACGTCCAGCGGCGAGTCGCGATACTGCGCCGCTGCTTGCTGGAGCTGCTGCAGCTCGCCCGGGTCCAACGCCACGCCCGCGCAGTCCGAGCACACCTCCACCGTGACGCCCAGCACCTGAACCACGGGCAGCGGCGCATGCCCGCACCGGGGACAGCTGGGCGCGGGTGTTCCACAGCTGGGACATTCGGGGACGTACTGGACCTTCGCCTGACAGCCCTTGCACACGCCCGGGTGTCCCTTCGCGCGGCGCACCAGCGCGTCCGACACCGAGCCTCCCATCACCTTTGTCAGCGCCTCGCCCTCGAACCAGACGGAGCCGCAGTGGCCACACTCCTCGCGGGGCAAGCCTCCCAGGAAGGTGGGCCGCATCGTCTCGTGACAGAAGGGGCAGGCGCTCATGGCCAGACAGCCTAGCGCCAATCCCACTCAGCTTGCTCGGCGCCGCCGCTCACGCTTGGGCCGAGGCTCCGGGGCCGATGGGGCAGGGGGCTCTCGCAGCTCCTCCGGCATGGGGAACGACTGGGAGATGCGCGTCGCGGGCGGAGGGGTGCCCGTGCCCTCCGCGACGAGCCCCTCCGCGGGCTTCTCCGCCGGCAACGCGGGCAGGCGGATGATGAACGTGGTGCCTTCGCTCGCCTTGCTCTGCACGGAGATGCTGCCGCCGTGGTTCTTCACGATGCGCTGGCAGATGGCGAGCCCCAGCCCCGTGCCCTTCTGCTTCGTCGTGAAGAAGGGCACGAAGATGTGCGGCTGCTGGTCCGATGGAATGCCCGGGCCGTTGTCGGACACGCGCACCTCCAGCACCTCGCCCCCCGCGTTGCGGAACTCGCCGAAGCGCTCCGGCTTCTCCGTGCGCACGGTGATTCGACCCTCGCGCGTGTCCAACGCCTGCACCGCGTTCTGCACCAGGTTGATGAGCACCTGCTTGAGCTGCTCGGCGTCTCCATCCGCTCGGGGCAGGAGCAAGTCCAACTCCACCGCGAGCTGGACGTTCGCCGGCACGTCGTTCTGGATGAGGCGCATCGTCCGCGTCACGACTTCGTTCAAGTCCGTGGGCCCGAAGCTCTGCTTCATCGGCCGCGCGTAGTCGAGGAACGCCGTCACCACGCCGTTGAGCCGGTTGACCTCCTCGACGATGACCTCCAGGAACTCGCCGTCCTCACCCGGCAGCCGCATGGGGTCCAGACACTGCGCCGCGCCCTTGATGGCCCCCAGCGGATTGCGAATCTCGTGCGCGAGGCCGGCCGCCATCTCTCCCAGCGCCGCCAGTCGATCTCTCTCTCGAATCTTCTCGTACAGCTTCGAGTTCTCCAGCACCGTCGCCAGCTTCTCCGCGACCTCCAGGATGAGGGCAATCTCATCGGACGCGTACGCCTCCGGCACCCGCTCGTCCCAGAGATTCAGGAAGCCGATGACCCGGTCATTGCCCACCATCGGCACGCTGATGCCGGCCTTCATCTGCACCAGCGCCGCGCGCGTGTCGTTCAGCCGCTTGAGCTCGTCGCGGTAGCGCCGTCCCTCCACCGACTGGAGTCGCATCGTCGCGCCACGCCGCTCCACGTTCTCCAGCAGCACGGCCTTCTGCCCGCTGGCCACCGCGAACAACAGGCCGCGCGCCGCCGCCGTGTCCAGGAACGACACCGGCAACGGCCCCCGCGAATCCAGCAGCCGATACCCCGGCCGATCCTCCGCGAGCAGATACACCGACGCATGCGTCACGCGGCCCGTCTCGTGGAGCGTGTCGAGCACCAGTCGCGCCAGCTCGGAGATGTCGATGACGTTCGCCATCCGCGCCCGCAACATCCCCAGCGCGTCCAGCAACGCGAAGCGCTCGCGGAAGAAGATGCGCACCACCATCTCCTCCACCTTCGTGCGCAGCGGGTCCAACAGGATGAGGATGACGAACGCCGCCACCACCGTGTTGAAGACGAACAGCCCCGTGTCCTCGTCCACCCACGCCGTCAGCACGGTGAAGACGGCCGCGAGGATGACCGCCAGCACCGTCTGCGAGGCGATCTTTCCCAACAGCTCATGCAGGTCCATCAGCCGCAGCCGCAACAGCGTCTGCGCGAGGAAGAACAGGTACAGCGTGGTGAAGACGGGCCCGAGCGTCGGCAGCGGAATGACGGTGCCCAGGAAGTCGAGCGCCGAAAACAGGATGCCCGCCGCCGCGCCGATGGCGAGGTACATCAGCCTCAGTTGCTCGATGCGGGACTCGTTGGTCCGGACCCGGTGGAGCAGCAACGACACCGAAGCGAGCAGGGAGCCGAGCACCCAGACGCCCATGGCCACGCGAGCCCACACCTTGTCGGCCAGGGGGGTGACGGCCACGGCCAGGCCCAGGAAGACCGACAGGAGGGCGAGCCGGCGGCCGACCTGGTGTGTTCCCTTGCTGACATCCAAGAACTCGAGGAAGAAGCCCACGGCCGCGCCTGGGACGAGCGAGGCGACGAGCACGGTGATGCCCAGGGTGATGCGTGCCGCCCAGGGGTAGGTCGCCGCGGGAAAGAGGCTGTGGAAGAAGAACGAGAGGTAGTACCCGGCCACCGTCAGGGCGAAGACGGAGTACAGGGTGAGGACCTTCGGCCGGGCCGGGCGCAACAACATGGACACGCCCAGGGCCAGGCCGATGATGGATGCCAGCAGAGCGCTCTGAGTCCGGATGTCCATGGGCGTGCGGACAGTCTAACCTGTGTCCACCTCCGGAAATTTTCCATGCACTCCCGGTTGTCATGGGGCGAGCCCGCGCCCACCTCCCAGGGTCCCCAGCCCCGCGTATGAAGCCCTTCCTGCCCAAGCTCGCCGTCGTCGCCTCCGCGCTCCTCTTGTCCGCGCAGGCTCCCGCACCCCAGGTCTCCACCC
>NZ_JABUMQ010000471.1:0-6454 GCF_013336645.1 Myxococcus sp. CA039A
AAGAATCAACTTCGTCGGCTCCGTGTCCGTGACGAGCGCAGGGACGACATCCACTTCGGCTTCCTCGTCCTCGGCTGCTGCGTCATGCTCTTCCGAAGCCTCTATCCTCACATTTGATAGAGGCTCTAAGCGCTGGTGGCGACCTGCGAGGCCAACGGCGTCAACCCCGAGGTGTACCTGGCCGACGTCCTGCTCCGCTTCCAGACGCATTCCAACTTGCGCATCGCGGAGCTGCTGCCGCACAAGTGGAAGCGCAGGCAGACCACGGGGCTGCCTGAGTCACACCTCCAACCCTCTCTCTGAACACCCCTCCGGTCGCGGCGTCCCCTGGGCACGGACCTCGTCTATCTTCAACCATTCACTCCGCGTCACTGACTGGACGGATACATTCTTTGAGAGAGACCAGACGCCGGACGTCCGTGACGCTCAATCGTGCCGCGAGGACGCGCCTGCGCCAGAGGTTTTGCGGCGCGTCCCGCTCGGAGGCGGCGAAGAACTTTTTTGTGCGACAAGCCCAGTCGATGCATAGCCCTCTGCATGGAAGCCCGACTTGGTGACCACGCCGGTACGTGCCGTCAGCAGCTCCATCAAGTCCACCACGGGGGCATCCGGTGTCTTGGCCACCAGGCGCCGCAGTTCTCCGGCCACCTTGCTGCGAATGGGCGAGAATTTCTCCCCTCCTCGGGGGCGTGGATTCACACCTCCAGTCTCCCGATGCAGCCGCAGCACCCGGCTGACTGTCGCCTCGCCCAACCTCACCCCGGCAGTGCAGGAACTGAAGAGCATCGACTGAACCCTCTCACGCGACGTCTATCTTGACGCTCACCGCTTCCAAGCACGTCAACCCCGCCCTGGGTTAGCAGCGCCCGCTGGGAACTGTGCAGGGGCGGCTCCAGTCGTCACTGGTGGAGAGCCATCTCTATCGCAACCCGGCAACCAACAGTTTTCTAAAAAAATCAGAAAGGGATGTCGTTATCCACTCCCTCAAGCTCTAGGGCTCTTCTTCCGATGTGTTCGATCATTTCAGTAAGGGATTCATATGCAGTAAACAATTGCCTCCATGGGAGTTCATTCCAACTGAGGAGTGTTCCCGCAATTTCATGAACTTTTCGCATTTCATCTGAACTAGGAGCCAAACCATGGCTGTCCGATATATCCGACAACGACTCAATAGCCATGGTCAGTCCCCTAAAGGCCCACCACATTTTGAACCGAACATCTTCAGAGAATATGAAGCCAATCTTGAATCCACCTGACGTCCACACAGCCCGGGATAGCCCGTATGGAGAGACTTGAAGTCCGGCAATCTCTGCCTGCTCGAGCGTCCTGCCATAATCAAGAAAATATCGCGCACCGACTGCCAGCCCGCCTCTAACAAAATGATGAATTCTCAATCCAGGAGACTGGCAAATAAAATACGTTCGACCAACATCTACCACGGGAACCATGATCGCAGGAGCCTTCTCAAGACACTCTCGATAGAAGTCTAGCTCCTGTATCGGATGCACCAAGACTCCGGCACCATCCTCCACGCGATATCCATAAGACGAATCAATCCCTTCCGCCTTATGCATGATTACGGTAAGGATTCGACACTCCCCATCCGAGAGTGTTCGGACGTCTCTTGTTCCGAGATGGGAGAAGGGAATTCGAAGCCGCTCCGACATTTCACGTAGCGAGATGTTTCGCCCAACAAGTGAAAGGCGCTCCACGTTTGCATGAAATACCGAAAATCGATCTGTGCCAGGTGGAGCCAATCCAAACTCGGAATCCAACTCGCCCTTCTCGATTTGCAGTTCGTTCTTTCCTTTGTGGAAGATTCGCCTCCCGTCTCTATACCAATCATCAAGTGCACCAACAACCTGTGCACGCTCCGCCCCATCCAGTTCCTGCAACAGTTCACCCGCGAATGCCAGGTCAGCCTCGCCGAGTTCAGCCTCAGTCATGAGTTGCCAAGCTGGTGAAAGATAACGGAGGCCAGACCGCCTGCTTCTAAGGGTATCCACAACATGCTCTGCGCATAGATATTCTCTAAAGGATCGGTGCGTAAAGACAACGGATTCTGTGCCGGCTGACTTGTGTAGAAACAGGGAGAGACATAGTGAGTGCGTTATCGTGTCAATCTGTTCTTCCCCGATACCATTAAAGCCAGACTGAAGGGTGTCGCTGACATGTCGGCGTGAAAGACCCGCGACCTCCTTTTCGTCCGAGTATCGCTGCTCCATGCGTAGATACTCCCACGCCAATATTCGAAGTGCCTTTCGAAACGCATTCGGTCCAGCCAGTTCAGCGAGCACATCCATGCCATGAAGAACTACTTGATGCGCCTCTTGTACATCCGACCATTTTCCGGTTGAAATCTTCTCAATAAACCGTCGGTAGAGCGACGCCTTTGAGATCTTCCTTAGAGCAGCAGTTTCGTCCCAGCCATAGGCAGCCATCACAAGTAGAATTGGCGTACCGGCCAACTCGGGGTCGAGAGTCGCTGAGACCTCCTTGAACGTCAGTGACTTGGGTCCAAAGAGCCCGGCAACCGCATCAAGCCACTGTTGTCCACGAGCCTCATCGAAACGCTGGAGTTCAATTTCCCAGTCATTGGTGCTGAGCCACTTCTCGCTAAAGGCATGCGGGCGACTAGCAACAACCACTCGCACACGTTCTCCATTTGAAATCTGGCGCATTTCGTCTATCCAGCCCCTAGCCTCCTTTTCCGCCATGTGGACTTCGTCGAAGCTGTCAAGCAATAAAACTAGTTTTTGAGTGGTCCACAATTTCTCTATCGCAGAGGGCGCTAGTGTTGTCTGCTTTGAGAGGCTATTCTGGACGGCTGCCTTAAGGGTCGAGACGTGCCCAGAAAGAATTTCTGGACACTTAAGTAGAATCGGAAACGGAGCCTCGGCAGGGGCCTTCTGCCACTCTCCAGCCAGGTCTGCCGCAAGACTCTTAAACGTTAGTGATTTTCCGTACCCAAAAGGAGCATGAAGCATTACGAGGTGCGCCTTGGACTCCGATGCCAATGCCCTTCGAATCACATCCTTGACGGGGCCTCGCGCTAGGCCGGAGGAATCCTTGACTCGAGCTCGCCGCATTGTTGCCTCAGGTTCGACGTATGTCGACCTATGCATCAACAAGGGAGGTTCATTGCGCTGAGCCGACTGGCGACCAAAGACGTCCTCATCTAAGGTGGCAATTAGTTGTTGAGAGATAGTCCAGAGTTCCCTGTTGAGTTGGGCCTTGTCAATTGACCCATCTACATGTTTCAGAATTGCCTCCGAATTGAGCCGAGTAACGCGCGCTTCAATGCCGGGAATCGATATCCACAGTTCATGGATCCTATTCGGCATTTTCCGGATGATGGCTTCGACCAGTGGACGCGGATCGACGTCTTCCTCAAGCTGTAGTTCGTCTCGAACCTCATTGCAAATCAATGCGACGGCCTTGTTGTTGAGGCCCTCTTCAAAAAGCTCGGCTGGGCTCTTTGCGCCTATGTCGAAAGCAACTTCGGAGGCCCGGGGTGAGGTTATTGCCTCGACAAACCAATATGGGTCAAGGCGCCTGGCGAGCTCTCGGGCCGTAGTCATCGAGGTGTTTATGGAGACAATATCGTCAGGTAGTTCGCTCAGGAGTTCTGACCATGCCAGTCCTGCGAGGTCGAAGATGCTCCCGCTGCTAAGTAGCCTGTCTCTTGTTGATTTTTTGATGTTCAGTCGTTCGATTGTATTTCTTATTGCTGCAGGGGCTTCACCTGAGACACCCCCAATGAGCTCCTTCTTGAATGATGCGATAAAAGGAGCGCCCGCACTGAGTATTGCTTCTCCCCCACTCTTGATGAGAGCACGGGCAAACAATCCAATTGCGATACTTGTCATGTCCGGCATCGAGCCTCTGCCTTCCTGGGTAGTTGCGTCATTATGGAGCAGATGGGCCCGCTGGAGATAGCGGCCGTGCTGAACGATTAGCCTGATCCAGTCGTGGAGCGTTCCTGGTGCCTCATTGCGGCCATGTCGCCCAAACGGAAGGCCACCCTGACAAGGTGCCTGTCCTTCATTTATGCCGGCGACGACGTTTCGGTGCCCTGCACTCGCTTGGTGAAACGACCCAGCCACACGGCCCGAATTCTGCAGGGGTCGTCGACGCCAGCCTGGAGGCTGGGTGCGGCCCGCCCCCCCTTTTTTTTTCTACGCCGGCAAATATGGCCTGAGCCCCGGGTGTTGCCCCGCTGAGAATAGGAGGGCGTCATGGCACGGACGACAGCCCGCCCTGTCGCCACCCACGAGGTGAGAGTCGACAGCGAGCGCCGGCGCTGCTAGGCGTGTGGGACGAGGACAAGGGTTGTCTGGCGCTCGCGGCGCTGTGTGACGACGCTCGCTGGCGTACATATACATCTGCGGCGCCACACTATCTTCGGCTCGTATGGCGGGTAGCTTCGCAGCTCCTTCTCTTGGGGCTCTTGAATGGGTGCGAGGTCCAGTTCCTCCACAACCTTCATCACGAAACGTGCGAGGTGGTTCTCCGGCAGTTGTTCCGGCTCCGTCGTGGATTGTCGGGCACGAACGCGCCCCACACCAGTCCTCACGAAAAAGCCCCCACGCGGCGCTCGCTGGGCGAAAGTCGCAACCCCGTGCGCCGTCTCTCCCGTCCCACCCCGCCGCGTCCGCTCCCCTCTCCCGCGAGGTTCGCGGCATGAGCGTCTGGAGCTGGCTGGGTCGGTGGTTCCCCTCGCTGCGCAGCGAGCACGTCCCCATCTTCTACGAAGAGGACTACCGACTCCCCCTCACCGGCATCGAGTCCACCGTCGGCGTCGAACCGCGCGGCGTGGACTTCACCACCTGGTATCTGCTGGAGAAGCACGTCGTCCGCCCCTCGGACGTCTACCGGCCCAGGCCCGTGAGCTACGCGGAGATGTCCCGCGTCCACGACGCGACCTACCTGGAGTCACTCAGCCTCCCGGAGACCCTGGCTCGCATCTACGCTGTCGACCCGTCCGAAGTGCCCGTGGACACCCTCCTGTCCAACGTGCGTCTCGTCTGTGGCGGCACCCTCGGCGCCGCGCGTCTCGCCTTCGGCCGCCGTGGCCCCGTGGTGAACATGTCCGGCGGCTTCCACCACGCCGCCCCCAGTCGCGGCGGCGGTTTCTGCGCCGTCAACGACATCGCCATCGCGCTCGCCTCCCTCAACGCGGATGGCTACGAAGGGCAGACTGTCGTCCTCGACCTCGACGCCCACCCTCCCGATGGCACCGCCGAATGTCTGGCCGGACATCCGAAGGTCTGGATTGGCTCGCTGTCCGGCAGCGACTGGGGCTCGCTGCCCGAAGGCGTCGACGAGACGCGCGTGCCCGAGGGCATCACCGACGACGGCTACCTCGCGCTGCTCGAGGCCACGCTGTCGCGCATGCCCAAGCCCGACCTCGCCTTCGTCATCGCCGGCTGCGACGTGCTCGCCGGTGACCGCTTCGGACGCGTGGGTCTCACCGTGCAAGGCGCGCGACGACGAGACCAGCTCCTGGCGCGCGCGCTGCGCGGTGTGCCCAGCGTGTGGCTCCCCGGCGGCGGCTACCATGCCGAGTCCTGGAAGGTCTTCGCCGGCACCGTGCTCGTGTTGTCCGGCATGGGCGGTCGCCGCATCAAGGACCGCTATGACCCGCTGAGCGCTCGCTATCAACGCATCTCCCGGTTGCTCTCGCAGGAAGGCGAGCCGCTCGATGAGCCGCTCACACTGGAGGACCTGGAGGGCTCGCTCGGCCTGGGCGGCACGTTGCAGCCCCGCGTGCTCGGCTACTACACCGCGCAGTCCCTGGAGTACGCCCTCTTCCGCTATGGCCTGCTGTGGCAGGTGGAGCGCCTGGGCTACAGCCGCCCGCGTGTCGAGGTGGGCTCCACCGGCGTCGGAGACCGCATCAAGGTCCTGGGCCGCGCGGGCGGACAGGAGCACCTGCTCGTCGACGCCGTCGTGGAGCGGCGCACCATCGCGGGCGAGCCCTTCTTCTTCGTCAACTGGCTGAGTCTGCGCCATCCCCGCGCGCGCTTCAGCGAGCGCCGCCCCCAGCTCCCTGGCCAGGACGTCCCCGGCCTCGGCCTCGCGCGCGAGGCCACCGAGATGTTCGTGCTGATGGCCAAACGACTCGGCCTCGCGGGCGTGGCCTCACGGCCCATGTGGTACCACCTCGCCGTGGTCGCCCGGGCCCGCTTCCGCTTCGTGGACCCCGCGCGTCAGGGTCGCTTCGAGGCGATGATGCGAGACCTCGCCCACCTGCCCCTGCTCGAAGCCACGCGCGCCGTGGCCGAGGGCCGCGTGTCGCTCAACGGCGAGCCCTACCGCTGGGAGCCGGATGACGTGGTGCTGCGCCTGGAGCCCGTTCCCGTCGACACCGACGTCATCGCCGCCGAGCGCGAGCGCTGCCACTTCACCGTGGAGTCCCGGCACGGTTGAGCCCCCGCCTGCTCGCCCACCC
>NZ_JABUMQ010000472.1:0-6374 GCF_013336645.1 Myxococcus sp. CA039A
CTCCCGCATCCGGGAGCAAAGTGCACCGTGGGCGACACCCGCCACTGCCCCACGGGGCAGGAAGGCATCACACCCACCTCCTCAGTCCTGGAGCCGGGGCAGGCGCACGGTGAAGGTGGTGCCGTCCTCCTGCGAGGACACCACGTCCACGCTGCCACCGTGGCCGCGGATGATGTCCCGGACGATGTAGAGGCCCAGGCCGATGCTGCGGCTGGACTGGCCTTCCTTGAGCATGCCTCGCGTCATCGGCTCGAACAGGCGCGACATGAGCTCGGGCGGGATGGGGTCCCCACCGTTGTAGACACTCACCATCGCCTGGCCTGCCTCCGCGAACGTGCGCACCCGCACCGGCGCCTCCGGCGGGCTGTAGGCCAGCGCGTTGGAGAGCAGGTTGGTCAGCACCTGGGCGATGCGGTCCGGGTCCCATTCCCCCCGCACGTCCGGCGCCACGTCCACCTGCACGGGCCGGCCGGGGTGGGCGCCCTGCACCTCGTCCAGCACCTGCGTCACCACCTCCCGGAGGTCCGTGGGCTGCCGGTGCAGGGCGATGCCGCCGCCCAGCCGCGCCTTGGTGAAGTCCAACAGGTCGCGAATCATCCGCGCCGCGCGCTCGCTGGCCTGACCGATGCGCTGCACCGTGCGCCGCTGCATGTCGGACAGCTCGCCCTTCTTCTCCAGGAGACCCACCGACATGGAGATGGCCGCCAGGGGGTTGCGCAAGTCGTGCGACACGATTCCCACCAGCTGCTGCTCGAACTCCGAGCGCCGCCGCAGCTCCTCGTGCACGCGGCGCTCCTCGGTGATGAGGCGCACCTGCTCCAGCGCCTGCGCGCACGCGTGCGCCAGCGCGGAGAAGAAGGCCCGGTCCATCTCCGTGAACAGCCGCGCCCGCGCGAAGGACAGGCCAATGGCCCCCAGCGCCCGCCCCTTCACGAGCAGCGGCAGGGCGATGGCGGACTCGTGGATGCCGTACGCATTCAGGTGCGGATAGCGCCCCTGCCAGTCCTCCAATGAGCCCAGCCAGATGGGCCGCTGCTCGCGCACCGCCTCCGTGAGCGGCACCGGGTTGGACAGGGGGATGCGGCGCCACTTGGCCAGCACCTGCTCGGGGTAGCCCACCGCGTCCACGATTTCGAGCGCGTCCCCTTCGTCATTCAGGAGGTTCACCGCGCCCGCCTTCGCGCCCGCGGCCACCAACCCCTGCTCGAAGAGCGCGCGGCACACCTCCGCCACCGTGCTGGCCTCCGACAGCCGCGCGGTGAAGTCGCGCAGCCGGTCGATGTGGCCCGCAGCGCGGTGCGCCAGCTCGCGCGCCTCCGCTTCCTTCTGTCGCAACAGCTCCGCCTGCGCGCGCACCTGATGCTGCGCGCGGAACAGCTCCACGAAGACGGTGACCTTCGAGCGAAGCACTTCCGGCGGGAAGGGCTTCTGCAGGAAGTCCACCGCGCCGGTGGAGTAGCCGGCGACCAGCTCCGAGTCATCGCGCCCGTACGCGGTGAGGAAGATGATGGGGACGTTGCGCGTGCGCTCCCGCTGCTTGATGAGGGAGGCCGTCTCGAAGCCGTTCATCCCCGCCATCCGCACGTCCAGCAGGATGACGGCGTAGTCCTCGCGCAGGAGGAAGCGCAGCGCCTGCTCTCCGGAGGACGCCTTCGCGAGCCGCACGCCCAGCGGCTCCAGGATGGCCTCCAGCGACACCAGGTTGGCGGGGTTGTCGTCGACCAGCAGCACGCCCGGAGCTTCAACACCCACGAGGCCAGTGCTGTCGGGGGACGCGTCCGGCGACTGCGAGGCGCTCGAGCCCCCCTGAGCGCCCGCCGCGCCATGTGGGGGCGTTCCCCGCCACCGCAACCATTCCGCCATCGTCGCTATCCCTTCGTGGAACATGGAGTCTTCACCTGGATGTCGGGGCGGTCCACCGTCGAAGCCTGGGAGTGTCCATCCGACCCGAGGGCAGGCCGGCTCCCATCAACACTCCTCGGCCCGGAATCAAACCGTGCCAGCAGTCTGCTTGTCGGGGTCGCTCACGGGGAGAGACGGCAAGCGTGCGTTATCCATCACTCGCCAGGTTCAGTATCGCCCCTTCGCGCCCAGGATGGGCAGGACGATGGGCAGCCCCACGGCCTCCTTGGAGAGCGGTCGGCCGCCTCCTCCGTCGTACTCAAAGCTCACCGTCTCCTGACTGATGGTGACATTGAGCATGTCCAGGTAGGCCTCCAGGCTGAAGGTCTCGTACACCCACGACTTGGACAGGCGCACATCGAAGCGGAAGAAGGGCGGCAGCCGGTCCACGGAGTCCCGGTCCACCTTCACCCACGACGGCCTGCCGGAGCTGTCCTGTCCCGCGCGGTGGGTCTGCGTGCCCAGCGTTCCGTACTCCGGACGGCCGGTGTTGAAGTGCAGCACGCCGCCCAGGGTGACGCTGTTGGAGAACTTGTAGCTGAGCACCAGGTTGAGCACGTGGGACTGGTCGAAGGCGAAGGGCAGGTCCGCGGACGCCTCGCCCAGCACGTTGCCCTCCACGTCGTACCGGTAGAAACGCGTGCGCCGGACACTGCGCTGCAGCGTGTACGAGAGCCAGCCGAACCAGTTGTCGCCCAGCGGATGGCGGACGAGCAGCTCCAGTCCATACGCGAGGCCGTGGCTCTTGAAGTCGGGGAAGTTGATGTCGTCGCGGTTCGGGATGCCCGGGTCCTGGTCCGGCGCGGGCAGCGGGTCCGGGTCATCCACCAGGCCCTCGTCGGAGAAGGGCGTCAGCTCGATGGTCCGCACCAGCGGGTTGACGTAGACGTCCATGCCCAGCTCCAACCCCTGGAGCGCCTTCCACTCCGCGCCGAACGAGAACTGCGCGCCCTCCTGGAGCCCCAACAGCAGGCTGCCCACGTCCACCACGGGCAGGCTGATGAGTGAAGTGGGCGGCTGGTGGAACAGGCCCGCGGAGCCCTTGAGGACGAGCGAGTCGGTGAGCTGGTGACGCAGGGTGAGGCGCGGCTCCAGCGCGGTGCGGTCGATGCCCGGGGACAGGTGGTAGTTGTCCACGCGCAGCCCCGGCACCACGGACCACTTGGGAGTGGGCTGCCACACCAGCTCCGCCCACGCGCCCAGGAAGGTGGCCAGCGCCACCGGGGCGAACTCGGCCGTCTCCTCGTCCGGGTTCAGCTCGTAGAAGTCGACGATGGCGCGCTTGTGGTCCACGTCGCCGCCCAGCCGCAGGGTGACTTTGGGGTCCAGCGGCGCGGTGTAGCCCAGGCGCGCGGACCAGGTGCCCTGGTCGATGAAGACGGACGTCGCGTCGCTCGGCGGGGTGCTGCTGGTGACGGCGAAGCGGTCCAGGCCCCACGTCGCGCCGATTTCGAACTCGCCGCCGGCCAGCGGGTGGCGGTGCCGCAGGTCCACGCGGTGGAAGATGATGGACTGCAGCGCGGTGTCTCCGAACTCGTCCTGCGACTCGGAGCCGAACGTGTCCGACGAGCCGAACGCGAACAGCCGCAGCTTGCCCTGCCCCACGTCCTGCTCCACGCGCAGCTGGTAGTCCCAGAAGTCGAGGATGACCTTCGGGTTGAGGCGGCCAGACTGGGGCGGGTCCTGGAGCTTGTTGGCCGCGAGCGCGATGAGCCACGGCGTATAGGAGTAGCGGCCCGCGAGGCTGACGTTGGTGCCGGTGGAGACGAACGGCGTCTCCAGGAAGAAGCCCGCGTTGATGAGGTCCGCGTAGGCGCTGCCGTGGACGCGGTCATCGCGCGGCCTGCTGAGCCGGCCTTCAATCGCCCCGCCCAGCAGCCGCCCGTAGCGGGGTGGCGGTGAGCCCGGGAAGAAGTCGATGGCGTCGATGAAGTCCGGGTGGATGACCGCGGGGCCGAGGAAGAGGTGGAAGAGGATGGGGACGCGGATGCCATCCAGGAAGTAGCCGGTGGCCGCGGGCTGGCTGCCGCGCACCACGGGGTAGGCCACGCCGGACAACATGCTGCTCACGCCCGGCAGCAGCATGATGACGCGGAACGGGTCGCCCATGGTGCCGGGCACTTCGCGCAGCTCCGCGTCGTGCAACGTGACGCGGCTGACCTCGGTGCGCTCGCGGTCTCCTCGCACCACCGTCTCGTAGGGATTGATGACGAGCGGCGCAAGCCCGTACACCACCTCCAGCGCCTCCTGCGTCCCGAGCTCCTCGCGGAAGAGGCCGGGCTTGTGGCCGGGCGCGGACACGCGGACGCGATGTCCCCCCGAGGGCCAGCGCGCCTCGAAGCGGCCCTGCGTATCCGTCTGCACCGGCGCGTCCGGCACGCTGTCCGACACCAGCGTGGCGCCGACGACGGGGCGCCGGTTGCCCTTGGTGCGCACCAGTCCACGCAAGGTGACGGGGCCTTCGAGGCGCGCATCCTCGGCGACGACGGGCGCCTCGAAGCGGTACTCGAAGGCGAGGCGCACCGGCACCGGCTGTCCATCCACGGTGGCGGGCGAGAAGCGCAGGGACGGCGCGGCGTGCAGCGCGGCTTTGTCCAACAGCGGGTGGACGCCCCGCACCAGCGTGGCGGATTCGACCTCCCCCGCGTCGTCGACCAGCAGCTCCAGTTGGACCACGCCCGAGACACGCTCCGACGCGAGCTCGGGCGGATAGGGCGCGGGGGCGTCTCGCGTCAGCGCGGGGGGAATGAAGACGGGCTCGGCCACGCCTCCATCCGGCGTGACGACCTCCACCGCCCAGCCCGCGTCCGTGCGCGCGAGGCCGACTTCCGCCGCGGACACGCCCGCATCCGCGCTGCCTCCATCCGGCGGTGACGGAGCCTGGGCATGCGCGGGGAGCACCGGCACGAGCAGCACCAGCAGCCACACCGCGATGAGCGCGCGCGAGCCGAGTCCTCCGCGTCGCCTTCCCCGAATCGTTTCCGTCACGTCTGTTCCCGAGGGCCCCTGGATGCATGAGGCCAGGGACGGGGCAGGGTGACAAGCACCCCTCCCGCGAAGCCGTCACCCGCAGAGCAGAAGCAACCGCGAAACCTTCGACTCCGTCCCGGGTTGGACGAAGCGCACCCGCCACGTCACGCACCCGACACGAGCCTTGTCTCCGAGGGAGGGAGGACATGGGCACGGGGGCTCACCAAGTTCCCCGCACTCCGGAGCCCCGCGTCATGAGTCTTTGTCTGTCCCTGTCCTGGTGCCGGCTGGCGTCCACCGCCCTGCCGCTGTCCGCGTTTCCGCCTCGCGACGCCCGCCTGCTCTCCCTGGCTCCGCCGACTCACTCGGTGGGGGACGCGGCGGCGGCGTGGACGTGGGCTGTCGTCGGGGGGCGTGCGGAATGATCGCCCCACCGTCCATCCATGTCGTGCGCGCGCGCCTGCTCCAACTGCTCTTCGGGTTGCTGCTGGTGTTGGTGGCGCTGAGCTTGATTCCCTCGACCCCGGCCACGCTCACCGCCGAGCAGACGGCGGGGCCCCACGAGGACGCGGCCGTGCTCCGGGAGCCCGCCCGGCTCGGGACGATGGGCCCCGAGCGGTGCCCACCCGACACCCTCTGTCTTCCAAGCCGCTGAAGCACGCGCGACGGACCGCCACGCGCTGTCCGCGCCGATGGTTCCATCTCCCCGCCGCCTCCGCGCTCAGCGCTGGGGCAGGATGGCGGCGGCGACCTGGTTCACGAGCTTGAGCTGACCGCGCGACATGCGGCGCAGCGTGCGCAGGAGGCGGCGCATCTCCGGCAGGTGGTCCTTGTCCCGCGAGTCCTCCTCCCACAGCGCCGCGCCCACCGAGGCCGCCGTGACGAGCCCCAGGCCCACGTCCGCCGACAGGCGCAGCGCCAGACACAGGCGGAACAGCGTCGGCACGCTGGGCATCATCTTCCCGCGCTCCATCCGCCCATAGACCTCCGCGGCGATGCCGATGCGCTCGGCCACATCCGCCTGCGTCAGCCCCGCGCGCATCCGCGCCGACCGCGCCTCCTCGCCAACGCTCACCGCCAGGCGCCGCTCCAGCTGTTGACGCGATTGTCGGGCGCGGTCGCTCGGCCGCCCCTGGCGTGCCCGGGGTGACTTGCGGGTGGAGGCGGAACCTTCAGGGTGGGTCTTCACCGCATCAACCTTATGAGTACGGGCCGAGGCCCCGGCCTGCACAGGCACAGGCCACCCTCGGACGCGTGTCCGACAGGGCTTATAACCCAGCAAGTCATCAGGCGAAATACCGATATGCCGGGTAGTCTCCCGGTCCTCCCTGATATCGCGTCCTACCCCTCGACACACCTCTTTTCCCGTCCACCACCGCCCCCCGAATCTGTCTCTTATACAGATCTCCGAGCCCACGAGACTACGCTGCAACTCGTATGCCGTCTTCTGCTTGAAAAAAAAAAAACTGCCTCTAATTCACCAATTTTACAAACGGCCCCTA
>NZ_JABUMQ010000473.1:0-6336 GCF_013336645.1 Myxococcus sp. CA039A
CCACCCCACCTGCCGTCCAGGCGTGCCAGGGCTGTCGGAGTCCCCCCTCCCGGGCCGTCCTCCCCCTCATGCAACCTCCAAGAACTCCTGCGCGGCCTCCTCTTGTGGCATATACCCACACCATGCCTTCCGCCCTGACCGCCTCCGAGATTCGCGAGGCGTTCCTCAAGTTCTTCGAGGAGCGTGGACACCGCCGCGTCCCCTCCTCCTCACTGGTGCCGGCGAACGACCCGACCCTGCTGTTCACCAACGCGGGCATGGTCCAGTTCAAGGATGTCTTCACCGGCCGCGAGCGGCGCGACTACAGCCGCGCCACCACGTCGCAGAAGTGCGTGCGAGCCGGTGGCAAGCACAACGACCTCGACAACGTGGGCTATACGGCCCGGCACCACACGTTCTTCGAGATGCTCGGCAACTTCTCCTTCGGCGACTACTTCAAGGCGGACGCGATTGCGTACGGCTGGGAGTTCGTGACGAAGACGCTCGGGCTCGACAAGGCGCGGCTGTCCATCACCGTGTTCAACGGCGAGGACGGCATCCCCTGGGACGAGGAAGCGTTCGAGCTGTGGGCGCAGCAGGGCGTGTCTCGCGACCGCATCTACAAGCTCGGCAAGAAGGACAACTTCTGGTCCATGGGCGAGACGGGCCCGTGCGGTCCCTGCTCCGAAATCCACTATCACCAGGGTGACGACATCCCCTGTGTCGAGGAAGCCGCGGGCCGCAAGTGTCAGGGCGTCGCGTGCGACTGCGACCGGTGGCTCGAAATCTGGAACCTCGTGTTCATGCAGTTCGAGCGCAAGGAGAAGGACGCGCCGCTGATTCCACTGCCCAAGCCGTCCATCGACACGGGCGCGGGCCTGGAGCGCATCGCCTCCGTTGCGCAGGGCAAGCGCTCCAACTACGACACGGACCTGTTCCAGAACATCATCGCGAAGGTCGTCGAGGTCTCCGGCAAGCCGTATTCGCAGGAGACGGGCGCCTCCCACCGCGTCATCGCGGACCACGGCCGCGCGGCGGCGTTCCTCATCGCGGACGGCGTGCAGCCCTCCAACGAGGGCCGGGGCTACGTCCTGCGCCGCATCATGCGCCGCGCGATCCGCCACGGCACGCTGCTGGGGCTGGACCAGCTCTTCTTCTTCAAGGTCGTCGACCGCGTCATCGAGGTGATGGGTGACGCGTACCCCGAGCTGCGCGAGAGCCGTCCCTTCCTGCTCAAGGTCTCCGAGCACGAGGAGGAGAGCTTCCGGCGAACGCTCAGCCGCGGCATGAAGATGATTGAGGAGAACGTCACCCGGATGAAGAAGGCGGGCGAGACACTGATGTCCGGCGCGGACGTCTTCCTGCTCCACGGCACCTACGGCTTCCCGTGGGACCTGACGCAGATCATCCTCCGTGAGCACGGGCTCGACGCGGACATTCCCGGCTTCGACGCGGAGTTGGTGAAGGAGGCCGAGCGCGGCAAGGGCGGCGAGCTCAACAAGGACAAGGCCGTCGGCGACGTCTACCTCAAGCTCGTGGAGAAGCTCGGGACCACCGAGTTCCTCGGCTACGAGGGCGAGGGCCACGAGGGCGAGGGCAGCATCCGCGCGATGATTCGCGACGGCGTGGAAGTGGTCCAGGCGTCTCAGGGCGACAAGGTGGAGCTGGTGCTGGACCGGACGCCCTTCTACGGCGAGTCCGGCGGTCAGCTCGGCGACAGCGGCAACATCGTGGGCCACGGCGGCAAGGCGGTGGCGCAGGTGAAGGACGCGCAGCGTCCGGTGCCGGGCCTCATCGTCCACTCCGTGGAAGTCACCGAGGGCACCTTCAAGGTCGGCGACATGGTGCAGACCGCGGTGGACGTGGAGCGCCGCAAGGCCATCCGCTCGAACCACTCCGCGACGCACCTGCTGCACAAGGCGCTCAAGCTGGTGCTGGGCGAGCACGTGAAGCAGGCGGGCTCCGTCGTGGCACCGGACTTCCTGCGCTTCGACTTCTCGCACTTCGGGCCCGTCACGGCGGAGCAGGCGGAGAAAGTCGAGGACCTGGTCAACGGCTGGATTCGCGACAACGCCGCGGCCGAGACGCGCGTCATGGCGCTCGAGGACGCGAAGAAGTCCGGCGCGGTGGCCATGTTCGGCGAGAAGTACGGCGAGACGGTGCGCGTCGTCACCGTGCATCCGGAGTCCACCGAGCTGTGCGGCGGCACGCATGTGCGGCGCAGCGGCGACATCGGCCTGTTCAAGCTCTCCAGCGAGAGCGGCGTGGCGTCCGGCGTGCGCCGCATCATCGCGCTCACGGGCGTGGGCGCGCTCCAGCACGTGCGCGAGCAGGAGCACGAACTGCGCAAGGCGGCCGAGCTCTTGAAGACGTCCCCCAAGGACGTGGTCAAGCGCGTGGAAGCGGCGCAGAAGCGTGTGAAGGAGCTCGAGCGCAAGGTCGAGGAAGTGGCCGTGAAGGCGAATACGGCCGGCAGCAAGGACCTGCTGGAGCAGGCGCGCGACGTCAACGGCATGAAGGTGCTCGCCACGCGAGTGGACCCGGCGGACGACAAGGTGTTCCGCGGCATGGCGGACCAGCTTCGCGACCGCATGCGCTCCGGCGTCATCGCCATTGGCGGCGAGAAGGACGGCCGCGCCATCATCCTCGTCGCGCTGACGAAGGACGTGGTGGCCAAGGGCATCAGCGCGGGAGACCTCGTGCGAGAGATGGCCAAGGAAGTCGGCGGCAAGGGCGGCGGCAAGGCCGACATGGCGCAGGCTGGCGGCCCCGACGCGTCGAAGCTGCCCGCTGCGCTGGAGAAGCTGTACGAGCTGGTGAAGGGAGCGGGCAACGCGTGAGCGCTCGCGCCTCTCTCGTGCTGGCGCCGGTGGCGCGCCTCCTGGCTGCGGCCCTCCTCATCGGGGGCTGCACGAAGGAGGAGCCCTCGTCCGAGGCCCTGGGCACGGCGGATGAGCGCACGCTCCAGAAGCTGCGGCAGGAAGTGGACCGGGTGAACCAGGGGGGTCGCCAGGCCCATGGACCCGAGGCCACCCGGGGCGCGCCGAACGCCCAGCTCGCGGGACTCGCCGCGGGACTGGAAGAGGCCGCGCCCCGACAGTTGGGCGTGCCCGAGGGCAACGCCACGGTGCATGTGGACTCGGTGGCGGTGAAGCTCACCGGGCTGGAGTCCTCTCACTCGGCGAAGGGCTCGGGGAAGATGAGCGTGACCACGGAGGAGCTGTTCCTCCGCGTGCAGTTCGTCACCCAGAACGTGGGCCCGAAGCCCGTGACGCTGGACCTGGAGTCAGTCACGGTCGTGGACGCGCAAGGCGCGTCGTATGTGCTGGCCCGGGACGCGCAGGTGCTCGCGGGAACGCGGCCGCTGCGCCGCACCTGGGCCCCTGAAGAGCGCGCCGACATCATCCTCCTGTTCGAGCTCCCCCCGCCGGCCCTGCGGGAAGGTGCCCTGCACCTGATCATGCAAGGGACGGGGGGAGAGGTGCGGATCCCCCTGCGATGAGCGGGCTTGTGTCCAAGCTGCTTCCGCTGCGCATCCGCCTCCCGTACAGCACGGAGGAGGAGTTCGTCGACAAGTACGGCTCGAACGTGGCGCGCGGAGGCGTGTTCGTCGCCACGCGTGCCCTGAAGCCCGAGGGCACCGGGCTGGCGTTCGAGTTCGTCCTCGCGGATGGCACCCGACTGCTGCGCGGCGAAGGCGTGGTGGTGAAGTCGCAGGTGGACGCAGGCGGCGGGCGCGCTGGGATGACGGTGCGCTTCGTGAAACTGGACGCCGCGAGCAAGGCGCTCGTCGACCGTGTGGTCGCGCGTCGGGCCGCCCCGGAGCCGCAGCAGACCGTCCCTGGACTGGTTCGCAAGACGCAGGCACCCAAGCCGGTTCCAGTCCGCCCACCCGAGCCGCCAGCGCAGGTAGCGGCGTCCCAGGATGAGCGCGGCGAGGCGGAGAGTCCTCCTGCTGCTCCTGAGACCGGACCCCGCGGTCTCTTCGCCACCGAGGCTGCTCAAGGCAGCTCCTTCGCCACCGAGAGCGACCACACCCCGGAGACTCCGCAAGGCGGCCACTTCGCTCCAGCGACCGATGAAGCCGGGACGCCCAGCGAGGCACTGAGCCCACACACCGGAGATACCGCACGGCACGTCGAGGACACCGCTCCTCGCCTGTCACCCGAAGCGGAACCGCCAGTGCAGCACCATGGCCAGGGTGAGCCGTCGGATGCGGCTTCGTTCAACGCGAGCGCCGCCGACACGTCTCCAGGACTCGAGAACACGACCGAGCAGGCATCGTCCTCGTGGACGGAGAGTGCTGCGGCCACGGCGTCCGCATCCTCCGAAGCCACCTCTCTCGCCGCTGACGAAGATCGCGCACTCGACTTCGACATCACCGCGAGCTTGTTTGATCCCGATGAGGACGAGCCCTCGACAGGGAGTGAGCAGGGCACGGGGCACGGGTCGACGGAGCAGCCCTCGCAGGCGCCAGCAACGGACGAGCGCATCCTGGACGCAGGAACAGCCCAGGCACCCCGCGACCTCTTCTCTTCCTCGGAAGCAGCAACGAGCGCGGTGAGCGCACCCAAGCTCGGTGCGGCCCATGCGTCCGATGCTTTCGACCAGGAGCACGACCCAGGCGCGAGGAACGCGGCCTCCGGAGCCGGCGCCGAGGAACAGCCCTCGAACTTCGCGTCCTCGTCGATTGACGCGATGGAAGCGGGCTCGAGCTTCGAATCGGGGACCTCCGCGAGCGTCGCACCCGAAGTCTCCTTGAATCGCTCCGGCGCGGGAACTTCGGGTACCACCGAGGACACGTCGTCCGAGGTGCCCTGGTTCGGAACGCCGGAGGTCCCAGCCTGGGAGGCCAGTCCCTCCGAGGTGACTGCCCCTCCCCCTCTCGACGCAGCCACCGGGATGTCTCGGGGCACCGAGGAGCAGGCTTCGCCCTCCAGCCGTCAGGGCGCCGACGACAAACGCTTCGAGCCGACGAACACCTCCGGGGCACCGTCTCACGCAGTTGCTGCGTCTTCTCGCGCCGAGTCGACACCCACGTCGCCCATCGAGCCCACGAGCGACATAGACCCGTGGGGCATCACGGCCAGCTCCAGCGGCACTGAATCAGCCATCACGGAAGAGCCCTCGACTCAGTCGCTCGCTTCGCATGAGGAGGCCATGGTTGCCACCGAGGCAGCCGTGTCCATGGACCTGCGGGCACGTACCGAGTCGCCGAACAACACGACCGTCCCTATCTTCACTGCTCACACCCAGACCAACGTCGGCACCGACATTGAGTCCACGGCAGCGGCACTGTCGCGCATCGAGAACGCGGCGTCGGAGGCAGCGCAAGACACCTCGGCACGTGCTGAGTCGTTCGCCACTTCAGCGGCCCGGTCCTCCACGAATTTCCCAGGTCGCACTGAACCAGCAGTCACGCCGTCTGCGGCAGACACCAAGCCGCCCGCGACCACGAACGACCGCTCCGCCACGGAGCCTCCGACCCCCACTGCGCCATCCGTCACCCCGCCCGCGGCAGACACTGAGCCGCCCGCCACCAGGGACGACCGCTCCTCCACGGAGCCTTCGGCTCGCACCAGGCCTGCAGTCACCCCGTCTGCGGCAGGCACCAAGCCGCACGAGTCCAGCGACGACCGCTTCTCCACGGAGCCGCCGGCTCGCACCGAGCCAGCAGGCATCCTGGCCGCACGGTCGTCCACGGAGCCTGCCGTGCACGGGGCGTCTGAGGCACTGACCGACACGAAGACGACAGCGGTAATTCCGAAGCCCACAACCGCAGAGGGATCCACGGATCCAGCCGCGCGGAGCGCGGACAAGGCGTACGCCGACACGGGTACACCAGCCGCACAGGCCTCTTCGGCGCCAGTTGCACACGGCGCGACCGACGCAAGCGAGTCCACCTCCGCAGCAGAGACAGGCGCACCGACGCCGCGCTCCGAGCACGCAGCACAAGTCACTACGGAGTCCACCGCGCTCGGAGCGGATGAGGCACGCGCCAACGCCAGCGACTCCACGTCCGAGCCATCGCCGGCGCCACGCTCCGAGCACGCAGCACAAGTCGCTACGGAGACCACCGCACCCAGAGCGACCGAGGCGCGAGCCACCACCAGCGACTCCACCTCCGCGCCATCGCCGACGCCACGCTCCGAGCACGCAGCAGAAGGCCCCACGGAGCCCACTCCGCTCAGCTCGACCGAGACTCGAACCAGCGACTCCGCCTCCTCGACGGAAGCAACGGCCTCCGCCACCCAGCCAGCGACCACGGCCGAGCAAGCCCCCACGACACCGGCCTTTCAAGCCGGTAACACAGCTTCCACCGACCAGGCCCCAGGGGCCACCACACCCGCCCCTGCT
>NZ_JABUMQ010000474.1:0-6270 GCF_013336645.1 Myxococcus sp. CA039A
GCGCCTCCACGGCGTCCCGCCCCGGGTTGTCACCTCGGTGTCCCCGCGCCCCGGTGATTCCACCGCTGAAGCGGAGCCGACCGGCGGCATCATAGAGCAAGGAATGTCCGGAAGTGACTGCTCCAAACCGGCGAGCTTGCTCGCCTCCCGCGTCCTTGAGCACCGTGACGCCCGGAATCGCGGCGGCGGCGCGCCACAGGGGGCCTTGTGTCCAGTCGCCGGAAGTGCCCTCGGGCTGGAGGAACAGGACGCGCGCGTCGAGCTGGCCCCGGGCGTGCTCCATCAGGACGGACAGCTCGCCCAGGCTGGCGCGCGTGCAGGGGCAGCGCGGGTGGGCGAGCATCACCAGGGTGGGCCGGCCCTCCGCGCGGGGAGGACTCACGGACGAAGGCCAGCGGGCTGGAGACTCGTGGGCGGTGCCCGGGGTGAGGGCATGTCGGGCGAGCAGCGCGAAGCCCACCACCATGGCGACCAGCCACAGCAGTCCCATCAACAGCCACCCTCCCCGCGACAGGGGGGGAACCTTCATCGGGGCCCCCACTTGTGCTCGGCCAGGCCGGAGGACAGTCGGCTCATGTCGCGCTTGAGGCGCGCGGACTCGGCGGCGCGGCGGATCATCGCGATGAGGTCCGGAGGCTGGTAGGGCTTGAGCACCAGGTAGAAGAGGCCCTGCGCGTCCAGGCGGTCTCTCCAGTCGAGGTACTCGCGAAAGCCCGTCACCAGCACGCCCGCGAGGTGGGGATATTGGATGACGGCCTCGCGCAGCAGCTGGATGCCGCTGGGGCCGGGCATGTGGAGGTCGGTGCACAGGACGTCGAACGGACGCAGCCCGAGCATCCGGCGCGCGGTGTGCGCGTCATGCGCGGTCTGGACCTCGAAGTCCTCGGAGAGCACGGCCGCGGTGGTGGCGAGGACAGCTGCCTCGTCATCCACCAGCAGCACTTGGAGCCGCGGGGCATTCATGGCGGGGACCGCGCGAGGATAGCGCCATCCCCGCCAGAGCGTGAGGGGATGCGGTGGACTGTTCGCCAATGGCGGGCAGCCGGTACGCCAGCGCTAGAGGGCGGGCACCTACACGTATGTGCGGGCGGGCCTCGCGTGGATCCACACGGGCAGGTGCCCCGGCGCTCGTCCCTTCGCCTGCTCCATCGTGAGCCGGGCACGGCGGACGCGGGGGCTCGGCCGGAGCGCGGCGTCATCCTCGCCGCTCACTCCCGGAGCTCTGGGGCCGCGCGGCGCGGGGTGCCTCGGAACGCGAGCAGCGCGGAGGCACGCCCTTGCGAGCACTCAACGGTGAGTGGTGAAGCGACCTCGCGCCAGGAAGATGTTCGCGTCGTCGATGACGATTTGCGTGCCCGCATCCGCGCGCCAGACGTCGATGAGCTCCTGGATACGCTCGGAGGAGAGGGGGAAGACATCGCCATGAGGCGGCTTCTCCACCAGCACCCACTCGTAGACGCGGCCGTCGGCGGGCTGTGGGCCGCCCACGGCGTAGATGTCATCCCGGTCCGCCAGCAGGGCGACGAAGTTGCTGCCCAGCAGCGCGAGCCCCGCTCGATTCTGGGTGAGCACGTCCACTCCTCGCGAGATGCTGGCCAGTCGCTCCGGGTCCCCCGGGCACTGGCGCGGATATGTGCGCGAGGACACCAACGTGCGAGTGAACTGGCGAAGATTGACTTCGTTGCTGAAGAGGAGGACCAGCCCCGTGGACACCAGGACCCACGCGGGCGGCTTCCGGGCGCGCAGGACGGGAAGGAAGCCCATCAGCGCCGCAGCCATCAGCGGCACGCCGTAGTGGAAGCGCCAGGCCATGCCGAGGAAACGGATGCCGAGCATCGGCAACAACACCAGCAGCCACGCCCAGTCCGGCTTCAAGCGCTCGCGCCACGCCCAGACCCCCAGCGGCAGCAGCAGCAACACCAGCGTGCCCATGCGCGACAGGTGGACCGGCGCCAGACGAAGCGTGAGGTAGTGAAGGAATCCACCCTCCATGCCCTGCCTGAGCCGGACGCCGTAGTCCTCCGAGGGCCCCAACAGCCACGGCCGCAGCCCGTAGACACCCGCGAGCCAGAGCAGCGACAGCACCCCCACGCCCACCGCGAAGCGCCGCTCGCCGCGCAGCCACAGCGCCACGGTGAGCATGATGCCCACGAAGGCGAACTCCTCCTTGCACATGAACAGCAACACCAGCGACACCAGCAGCCAGCCGTTGCGGCGCAGATGGAACGCCACGCCGGTCATCACCCACGGCAGCGCGGACCACGTCGTCGGATGGATGGGGAACTTCAGCGCCTCCACCGCGCTGGGGGTGAGCAGCAGGAACGCCGCCAGCAGCCCCGTGGCGGCGCGGCTCAGCAGCCCCCGTGCCTGGAGCCAGAGCAGCGGCGCCAGCGCGAGCAGCACGAAGAGCGCTTCACCCACCAACGAGGCCCACATCGGTGGCAGCACCTCCACCAGCGGGCGAACCACCCACAGGATGGGGTCGAAGTGGTCGTTGAAGATGTAGACCTGTCGCCCGGTGAGCCAGGGGTTTGGCTCCGCCAGCGACATGCGCGCCAGGGCCTGGGTGTAGATGCCCAGGTCGAAGTGCGAGAAGCAGGCGTGCGCGGCCTGAATCCAGACGGGCGCCACGACGAACACGAGCCAGACGAGGACCACGAACGGCAGGGCCAGCATGCCTGGCCATCGCCGTGCGCGTCCTGGGCTCGAGTCATCGGCGGAAGGAGTCATGAAGTCGTGAATCGAGGAGGCGCCGGCCACGGACCGGAGGGCGCGTCGTCTATCGCACTCCCACGACTCATGTCACCCGGCACGACACCTCGAGCCCACCACGGCCGAGCCCCATGCCCACGCTCGGCCCCTGGCTCCACCCCGGGGACCCGCGCACCCGAGGCTACGGCGCGCGACCCCAGGGACTTCCGCGCGCGTCAGTGTCGATGATGCGCGTGCAGCCCTTCTGCGTAGTGCTGGAGCTGCCGGCGCGCGGCCTCGAAGGCGTCCGACACGGCCTGGTAGGGGTCCTCGTGCGCGGCGTCGTGCTCCGGCTCCCTGCCCGCGATGATGTCTCTTCCAGGCACGTGCAGGTCCACGCGCACGCGGAAGTGATGGCTGTGCTGCTTGTGCCGGTGGGGCTCGTCCACCACCACGTGGCATCCGACGATGCCATCGAAGAACTGCTCCAGCTTCGCTGCGTGGTCGCGGATGTGCTCGTTCAGGGCCTCGCTCGTCGCCATGCCCCGGTAGGTAATCTGCAACGCTCGCTTCATCGTCGGCCTCGGGTCAGGCCCCGCTGTGTGCGCGGGGCTTCGGGTTGCACCCCTCCCCATTGCATCACCCTGGCCAACGCCAACCCCTTGGAATGCCGGGGCACCGTGCGCGCCCCTTGCGCGGGATTTGCGGCGGAATGGGGCCGCACGCAGTCCCTGCGGGGCGCAATGCCCCACGCCTACCTGCTCGTGTCGAGCACGGCCGCGCCGCGCACGTGGCCTTCACGCAGCGCGGTGAGCGCCTCGTTCGCCGAGGACAGGGGGAACACCCGCACCTCGGTGCGCACCGGCACGCTGGGCGCGAGCACCAGGAAGTCCATCGCATCCGCGCGCGTCAGGTTCGCCACCGAGCGCACCACCCGCTCCTCCCAGAGCAACGAATAGGGGAACGACGGGATATCGCTCATGTGGATGCCGCCGCACACCACCACCCCGCCCTTGTCCACGGCGCGCAACGCGGCGGGCACCAGAGCACCCACGGGCGCGAACAGGATGGCCGCGTCCAGCGGCTCCGGCGGCAGCACGTCCGAGCCTCCCGCCCAGACCGCGCCCAGTTCGCGCGCGAAGCGTTGCCCTTCCTCGTCCCCGGGCCGCGTGAAGGCGAACACGCGCCGCTTGCGATGACGCGCCACCTGGATGAGCACGTGCGCGGCGGCGCCAAAGCCATACAACCCCAGCCGCTCACCTTCTCCCGACAGGCGCAGGCTGCGAAAGCCGATGAGCCCCGCGCACATCAGCGGCGCGGCATGCACGTCCGGGTAGTTCGCGGGCAGCGGGAAGCAGAAGCGGTGATGCGCCAGGGTGTACTCCGCGTAGCCGCCATCCAACTGGTAGCCGGTGAAGCGCGCGAAGTCGCAGAGGTTCTCCCGACCGGAGACACAGAAGCGACACTGGCCACACGTCCAGCCGAGCCAGGGCACCCCGACGCGCGTGCCCGGCTCCAGCCCCATCACCTCCGCGCCCGCCTCCACGACGGTGGCCACGATTTCGTGGCCCGGCACCAGCGGCAGCTTCGGCCTGGGCAGCTCACCGTCCACCACGTGCAGGTCCGTGCGGCACACCGCGCAGGCGTGGACTCGCAACAACACCTCCTGCGGGGCCGGGCGCGGAATGGGCCACGTCTCCGCTCGCAGTGGCTGCCCCGGCGCGTGGAGAACCATCACACGCATGGTGCCTTCCATGGGGTCGCTCCCTCCGTCGCCCACCGACTGACGGGCGCATCCGTCCGAGGGAAACATGGGGGGCGGAGGGCCCCCCGGGAAGCACCCACGCTCACGTCAAATCTGCACGCCCGCGAGCAGGCCCGGCCAGGTGCGCACGGTGGTGCGTCCGCTGTCGGAGACCTCCTTCCACTCCGGGCCGATGCCCAGCTCCTTCCACGTGTCACTCCCGTTCCAGGTGACGAGCGTGTTGGCGCTGACTCCGCCGAACACGGCGAAGCGGCGCGACAGCTGCCAGCCGGCCATCACCCGGAACTGCCCGAGTACATGGTTCGTGTCTTCGTCGAAGTCGAAGAGGCGGTTGGCATGCAGGCTGGAGCCCATCACGTCCACGTCGACGTAGAAGCGGCCCACGGGGATGTGGCCACCCAGGCCCGCGCCCACCGTGTAGCGACGTCGGTCTCCATCCATCGGCGGCGTGAGGCCCACGGTGAGCAGCGTGTAGAGGTGCCGCCCGCCCAGCTTCAGGCCGATGTTCGTCAGCGACACGTCACTGGCCCACACCTGCACGTGGGCCTGACCGTTGCCAACGAAGCTCAAGAGGCCCACCGACTCGCCCTCCGTCTGGCCCGCCACGTTCAGCAGGCCCACCTGCGCGCCGTCCACGCGGCCGGCCACGTTCACCAGACCCACCTGCGCGCCGTCGACGTCGCCGCCCACGTTGATGAGGGAGAGCTGCGCACCGGACAGCTTGCTCGCGTAGCTGACGCCCGAGGACACCTGCATGCCCGTCAGCTCCGAGGCGACGTTGACGCCCGCCGCCATCTGGAGCCCTCGCGCGGTGCCTCGCGCCACGTTGGCGCCCACCGCCATCTGGACTCCATTCAGCGTCCCCGCCGCCAGATTGCCACCCACCGACATCTGGAGTCCCCGCAGCGCGCCCGACGCCAGGTTGCCGCCCACCGTGAGCTGCCCACCGTTCACGTCGCCGCCCGCGATGTTCGCTCCCACGCTGAGCTGCGTACCTTCCACCGCGCCCGTCGCCACGTTGGCGCCCACCGTGAGCTGCCCACCGCCCATGGAGCCGCGCACGATGTTGGCTCCCACCGACGCCTGCACGCCCTCCGCGTCCGCCGTCACCACGTTGCCGCCCACCGAGAGCAGCACCCCATCCACGGGGCCCCTCGACACGTTGGCGCCCACCGTGGCGAGCACGCCGCTCGCGCCATGCGTCACCCAGTTGCCACCCAGCGACAACCCCAGCGCCGTCACCCGCTTCGCATGCGTGGCAATCAACCCGATGGACACGTCATGCACGAGGTTCTGCCGAGCGAACCCCGAGGTGCTCAGCCCCGGCAGAATCGACAGGTTGAAGGGCACGTGGACGTCCTGCTCCGCGGCCTCCGTCTTCGCCACCGCCACGGGCGCGTCTCCGGCCGTCCCCGCGCTCACCACCCCCGCCGTCGTCGCCTCCACCAGGGGAGGCGCCACCATCGCCCGCTCCACGCCCGGCCCTTCCACCACTGGCGCGACCTCGGTTCCCACCGCCGGGCCACCGTCACCGCCCGCCGAGACCACGGGGGCCGAGTCGCCCCCCTTCGCCTCCTCGGCGCCAGCGGACATCGCCACCATCGCCGCCATGACGCCCGCACACACCGAGACCTTGCGCTTCATCGCTGGACCTTCCTGAGCTGATTTCCGAGAGGGCTCCTCCCACGCGCGGCGCGGGTACCAGAGCCAGGGTTGTTTCGCGGGAGACGTCACCGTCCCCCTTCGCGCAACAGAACACCGGGCCCACGAAATACTGTCACCACCATGTCCCAGACACCCCGACGCCCCAGGCC
>NZ_JABUMQ010000475.1:0-6249 GCF_013336645.1 Myxococcus sp. CA039A
CCAGGGGGCAACGGGGAAGGCTCGGCGGCGAGCAGCGCCGCGGTGGCCAGGGCCAGGGAAAGGTTCATGTCTCGTTGCTCGGCAGGCTCGCTTCGGGCCACGCGGTGGCCTCACTCCTGCGGACATCCTGCGGGGCGAGTTTCCCGAGGAGCTCCTTCACCGTCATTCCCAGCACGGGGTGCTGCAAGGCAGGCGACAGCTCCGCCAACGGCTCCAGGGCGAAGCGACGCTTGTGCAATTCCAGATGGGGAACCTGAAGGTGCGGGTCGGCCACCACCTGGCCCTCGCAGAAGAGGATGTCCAGGTCGATGGTGCGCGGGCCCCAACGCTGCTCTCGCCGCCGCCCCAGGTCCTTTTCAATCTGCTGAAGGATGACCAGCAGCCGCTGCGGCGACAAATCGCAGTCCAACGCCACCACCGCGTTCAGATAGCGCGGCTGCGGCGGCCCCACCGGGGCGCTGTCGAAGAGTGAGGAACAACGAAGCACGGCCACCGCATCGATGCGGGACAGCGCGGTGAGAGCGGCGACGAGGTGGGATTCGCGGTCCCCCTCGTTCGAGCCCAACCCGACATAGATGATGGTGCTCACGGCTCCATCTCAACTGGATTGAGCAGCGTCCCGATTCCCTCGATTTCGACCTCGACCGAGTCGCCGGCCGACAGCTTCCCTACCCCCGACGGCGTGCCGGTGCTGATGAGGTCCCCCGGCAGCAGCGTCATGATGTGGGAGATGAACGCCACCAGGCGAGCGGGGCTGAACACCATGTCCGACGTGCGGCTGTCCTGGCGCACCTGCCCGTTCACCCGGCAGGAAATCTGGAGGTCCGACGGGGACAGCCCCGTCACCGCCCACGGGCCCGCGCACGCGAAGGTGTCGTAGCCCTTGGCGCGGGTGTGCTGCGTCTCACGCTTCTGGATGTCGCGCGCGGTGACGTCGTTGAAGCACGTCAGGCCCCAGATGGCGCGCGCGGCCGTCGTCTCGTCCGCGTTCTTCAGCCGCTCGCCGATGACGAGCGCCAGCTCCGCCTCGTAGTGCACTTCCTGGCTCGCCTTGGGGATGCGGATGGGCGAGCCCGGGCCGTTGAGCGCGGTGGAGGGCTTGGTGAAGATGAGCGGCTCGGTGGGGACGGGCTTGCCCATCTCCTCCGCGTGCTTGCGGTAGTTCTGACCGATGCAGACGACCTTCGACGCGTCCGAGGGAACCAGCAGCGTCACCGCCGACAGCGAACGGCGGATGCCCGTGTCCTTGACCCCGCCCACCCAGGGGGCCGAGGAGAGCACCACCACCTCGGAGCCCTCGACGCGGCCATGGTTCGCACGGCCTTCGTGGAGGAAGCGGCAGTAGCGGGCGGTCGTCATGAAGTCCTCTGGAAGCCGAGTACGTCGGCCATGTCATACAGCCCCGGAGGGCGGCCCACCACCCAGCGCGCCGCGCGCAGCGCTCCCAGGCCGAACTGGTCTCGGCTGGTGGCCCGATGCGTCAGCTCGATGCGCTCGCCCTCACCGAAGAAGTACACGGTGTGCTCGCCCACCACATCCCCGCCCCGCAACGTCTGCACGCCAATCTCGCTGGGGGGCCGAGCCCCAATCTGTCCGTGACGGGCGAACGCCAGGTCGTCCTGCGTGCGCCCCAGCGCGGAGGCGAGCACTTCCGCCAGCCGCAGCGCGGTGCCGCTGGGCGCGTCCTTCTTCATCCGGTGGTGCGCCTCCAGGACCTCCACGTCGAAGCCAGGTCCCAGCACCCGCGCCAGCTCCGCGGCCACGCGGATGACCACGTTGACGCCCACGGACATGTTCGGCGCCGCGACGATGGGAATCGCCTTCGCGCTCTCCACCAAGAGCGCCGTGGCCTCCGGCGAGAAGCCCGTGGAGCCGCACACGAAGGCCACGCCGCGCGCCGCGCACATCTTCGCGTGGGCCACGCTCACCTCGGCGCTGGTGAAGTCGATGACGACGTCCGCCGTCGCCGTGTCGAGCGCGCGGGCCAGGTCATCCACCACCTGAACCTCCAGCGCGCCCAGCCGGGCGGCCAGGCCCGCGTCCAGGCCCACCGCGGCGCTGCCCGGCCGCTCCGTGGCGCCCACCACCTGGAGGTCCTCCGCGTCACGCGTCAGACGCAGCAACGTGCTGCCCATGCGACCGGTGATGCCGGTGATGACGGTGCGAATCATGTGGCCGCGCTCCTCGGTGTCGTGTCGTGGCGCTCAGTGCTTCAGCAGGCCCAGCAGTCGCAGCTCGTCGCCGAGCTTCTCCGCGTTGGGCGCGGTCATCGGCACCAGCGGCAGGCGGACTTCCGGCCCGAAGAGGCCCAACAGGTGCAACCCCCACTTCACGGGGATGGGGCTGGACTCCACGAAGAGCAGCCGGTGCAGGTTGTTCATCTTCACCTGCAGCTCACGCGCCTTGGCGAAGTCACCCGCGCGACCCGCGGCCACCAGGTCCGCCATCAGCCGGGGCGCGACGTTGGAGGACACGGAGATGACGCCCTTGCCACCGCACGCGATGAAGGGCAGCACGGTGAAGTCGTCGCCGGACAGGAGCGTCAGCCGGTCTCCGCACTTCTCCAGGATGTCCACCGCCCGGGCCATGTTGCCGGTGGCCTCCTTGATGGCGACCACTTCCGGGAAGTCGCACAGCCGCTGCACCGTCTCCGGCAGCAGGTCCACGCCCGTGCGGCCCGGGACGTTGTAGGCGACAATCGGGAAGCCCGGATGCGCGCGAGCCACCGCGCGGAAGTGCTCCACCAGCCCCGCCTGCGTGGGCCTGTTGTAGTACGGCGTGACGATGAGCGAGCCATCCGCTCCCGCGTCGCGCACGCGCCCCACGCTCGCAATCACCTCCGCGGTGTTGTTGGAGCCGGCGCCGCCCAGCACCTGCACGCGGCCTTTCGCCTCCTCCACCACCACACGCACCGCGCGGGCCTGCTCATCGGCCGACATGGTGACGGATTCGCCCGTGGTGCCCATGGGCACGAGCACGCTGGTGCCGCCTTCAATCTGCTGGCGCACCAGCGCCCGGTAAGCCGACTCGTCGAGCGCGCCGTTCCGGAACGGAGTCGCGAGCGCCGTCATGGAACCTTCGAAGGTCTTCATTCCGGCGCTTATATGTTCAGGCCCGCTCGCCGCGCCAGAGATCCTCGGTGCGCTCGCGCTCCCTCACCACCCGCCACGCCTCTGCGTCCACCAGCACCTCGGCCGGGCGGGGACGGGAATTGTAGTTAGAAGCCATGCTCATCCCGTAAGCCCCGGCGCTGAGGAAGGCATACAGCTCGCCCGGCTGGGGGAGGACCAGGGGACGGGCCCTGGCCAGCACGTCGGTGGACTCACACACCGGCCCCACGACGTCCACCTCCACCGCCTTGCCCCGCCGCTTCAGGAGCGGAACGAAGGCGTGGTGGGCTTCGTAGAGCGCCGGACGGAGCAAATCGTTCATGCCCGCGTCCACCACGGCGAAGCGTTTGGCGGGCGTCTGTTTGCGGTAGAGCACGCGCGTGAGCAGCACCCCCGCGTTGCCCACCAGCGAACGTCCCGGCTCCAGCACCAGCCGCGCGCCGGTGTCCTTGGTCGCGTCCAGCACGACGCGCGCGTACTCCGCCGCCGAGGGGGGCGTCTCGTCCGAGTAGGTGATTCCCAGGCCCCCGCCCACGTCCAGGTACTCCAGCGCGTGCTTCTGGGCCTTCAGCGCCTGGTACAGCCCCGCCACCTTGGTGAGCGCCGCGCGCAGGGGCGAGCTCTGGGTGAGCTGCGAGCCGATGTGGCAGTCCAGGCCCGCGGCCCGCACGCCCTTCATCTTCTTCGAGCGCGCGTAGAGGTCCACCGCCTCCTCGAAGGGGACGCCGAACTTGGACGTCTTCAACCCGGTGGCGATGTAGCGGTGCGTGCGCGGGTCCACCTCCGGGTTGACGCGCAACGCGAACGGCGCGCGGCGTCCCAGGCGACGGCCCACGGCGTCCAGCGCCTCCAGCTCCTCGGCGCTCTCCACGTTGAAGAGGAGGATTCCGGCGGCGAGCGCGGCCTCCATCTCCTCCGGCGTCTTGCCCACGCCCGCGAACACCGTCTTCGCCGCCTCGCCGCCAGCGTGCCGCACCCGGGCCAGCTCGCCGCCGGAGACGATGTCGAAGCCCCCGCCCAGCCCCGCGAACAGCCGGAGGATGGCGAGGTTGGAGTTGGCCTTCACCGAGTAGCAGACCAGGGGCCGTGCGTCGGCGAACGCGTCCGTCACCGCGCGGAAGTGCTGGGTCAGCGCGGCGGTGGAATAGACATAGGTGGGCGTGCCCACCGCGTCGGCGATGGCGGGCAGCGGCACCGCCTCCGCGTGCAGTACGCCCTTGCGATACGGAAAGGAGCTCACGGTGTCCCAGCGTCGACGATGGTGGTGGGGGTCAGGACCCCGCCGTCCGTCGTCGGAGTAATCGACGGCCCCGAGGACTCCACGCTTACGGGCGCGGTGTCCGACGGCGGCGGAGGGGTCTCCGTCGCCGGCACCGGCGCCGCCAGAGGCGGCTTGGCCGGACCCTTGATGCCGCACGCCACCATCCCCAACACCAGGACGGTGGCGACCCCGAGCGACGTGAGGGCGCGCTTCATGGCTAGAACTTCACGCCCAGCCAGCCGCGGATGCTGTGCGGCGTCTCAAGATCCGCCTTCAGGGCATCCGTGTAGGCCTGCAGACCGCCCATGGGGAAGAGGATGCCGTAGGCGATACCCGCGAGGAAGCCGTCCTCGGTGGTGTAGTCCACGCCCGCGTTCACCTCCACGCCCAGCGACTTGCTGGTGAAGGACGGCGTCGACTCCGCGTAGAGCGCCTGCGAGTAGATGAGGCGGCCATACAGATCGATGCCCGGCGCCACCGCGTACTTCACGGACGGGCGCACGTAGAACGCGTCGGTGACGCCGCCAATCAGCTCGCGCCAGAGGATGAGGTCGATGCGGTAGTCGCGGTTGAAGCGGAAGTTGCGGATGGCGGAGTCGGAGCAGCCGCCGCCGTCGCAGCGGTACTGAGGACCTTCCACGTCACCCGGGTTGGTGTAGTCGTTGGTGCCCGAGCCTTTACGCCCCGGGTAGTTGCCGAAGCCCGGCGCCTTGTCACCAGAGGCGAAGCCCAGCTCCAGCCCCAGCGTCAGCTTGTTGTCCGCCACCTTCACCTCGCCCTGGGCCACGCCGCCGAACTGCGCGACGCGCAGGCTCTGGTCGAACGTCGTCTGATTCGCCGCGAGCGCGCGGTTGCCGATGGTGCCGAGCACCGCCGCCAGTTCGAACTCCAGGCGCCAGTTGCGCTCCTCGTAGCGCAGCCACAGGTCCGGGATGTACAGCGAGGCATCGCGGGGGATGAAGGCGCCCGTGGGCTGGTTGTTGGCGTCCTTCACGTTGTCGTAGTTCTGCGTACGCCACGCGAAGTGCAGGCCGTACTGGAGCACGCCCTGGTTGTTGTCCAGCTTGGAGCGGATCTGCGCATCCGTGTCCCGGCGGGCGATGGCCAGCACCCAGCTGTGGGCGTCATCGGCCTGCGTCAGGTCCACCGGCTCACCCTGGGCGCCGCCCCGGTACTGCGAGCCCTCGGAGTTGAAGTCCAGCATGGGCGTCACGTACCAGCCCGCGAAGGGCTCGGTGACGAACTGGATGCGGTCCACCGTGTCGCCGTAGTCGCAGTCGAAGCAGTTGCCGTCGTTGCGCAGCATGCCCAGACCCCATTGGCTGCCCATGCGACCGAAGCGCAGGATGCCCACCGGCGTGTTCACCTCGCCATAGGCGCGGCGCAGCTTGATGGAGTCCGACAGCGTGTCGCCCAGCGACTCCTGGTCCTCGGAGAAGATGGTGAACAGGTTGCGCTGGTCGCCCGGGTAGAGCGAGTCCGGCGTGGAGCCCATCACCACGTTGTCCAGGCCATCCACCTGGAGCTTGATCTTCACCTGCTCGGACACGTTGAACGTGGGGTCCAGGCGCAGGCGCATGGTCGCGAAGGACTGGGTGTTCTCGCCCCGGCGGCCCGACACGGCGGGGAAGATCTCCTGGCCGGGGACCTTGCCCAGGTCGAACTTGTAGAAGAGCGTGGGGCGCAGGCGGAAGTAGCCGTCGAGCGTGAAGACCTCCAGCTTGCGCTTCTCCTCCGGGTACTCCTCGCTCCACTCCTCGCCGTTGAGGGACTGCTTGGCGGCCTCCGCGCGAATCTCTCCGCGCAGCTCCTGCTTGGTGGCCTCCAGGTCGTCACGGGTAACGGACTCGCCCTCGGCGGCGGGGGGCTGCACGGCGG
>NZ_JABUMQ010000476.1:0-6198 GCF_013336645.1 Myxococcus sp. CA039A
CCCGGATGGATTCTTCGAGGGATGGGGCCTCAAGAAGCTCATCAAGGCCCACCCCGGGCTGGAGACTCCGCTCCGGCTGGCCTCGGACGCCCCCGCGGCCTCCCTGGTGCGCGGGCTGCGCCCCTTCATCAACCACCTAGAGAAGCCGGAGTCGCCGCTCGCGCTCACCCGGACCTTGTCCCAGGTGCTGGCGGCGCCCTCCTTCTTCGCCGGCGGTCACGACGGCCTGCGCGAGATGCTCACCCGGCGGCTGGCGGAGCTGGGCGGCGACGTGCTCGGACGCGACAGCCCCACCGGCTTCATCGTCGAGGAGCTGTCCTTCGACGGCAGCAAGTTCGCCGGCGTGAAGCTGGTCCGCTCGGACACGATCTACCGCGCGGCCTGCCTGGTGGCCGCCACCGACTCCGGCGCGCTGCGGCGGCTGGTGACGGACAAGAAGCACCACCGTGGCCTGATGGAGCACCTGGATCAGTCCACGACCAAATCCATCCTCTTCACCGTCAACTGGGTGGTGCCGGAGACAGCGCTCCCTCGTGGCCTGGGCGAGCTGACGCTCGTGGACACCCAGGACGCGGAGCTGGGCGCCATGCTGCTCCAGCTCCACCCCGCGCGCGCCTCGGCCACGGGTGGCAAGGAGAGCAAGGACGCGGAGGCCCTGCGTGTCGTGTGCGCCGGCGTCTTCATCCCCGCGTCCGCTCGGGAGCTGGGCGAGGAGCACCTTCAGGCCCTGGCCACCCGCATCGACGCGCAGCTGGACGCCGTGATGCCCTTCACCGCGCAGCACCGGCTCTTGCGCTCCGTGCCCTACCTCGACGCCAGCGGCTCGCGCGGCACGCGGCTGATGCCGCACCCGCTCTACAGCTTCGAGTCGGAAGCAGTGCTGGGCGTCACCGGTTTGAGTCAGCGAACCCCGGTGAAGAACCTGCTGCTCGCGGGCCGCGAGGTGCTTCCCGGCCTCGGCCTGGAGGGCGAGCTGCTCGCCGGAGTGCGCGCCGCACGCCTGGTTCAGGACATGTTGAACAAGAAGGATCCGCTCAAGGGCTGATCCAAACGGCTGAAAGGCTGGATTTCCAAGCGGCTTTCTGGCAGGTTCCGCCGCTCTTTATCGGCAGGCGTCCAACGCCCCAGTTTTCAAGGAGTTAGAGGTCATGGCGTGGAAGTGTGACATCTGTGGCAAGCGTCCGCTCGTCGGCAACAACGTCAGCCACGCGAACAACAAGACCAAGAAGCGAACCCTCCCGAACCTGCAGAAGGTCCGGGCCAGCGTCGAGGGCCGCACGGAGCGCGTTCTCGCCTGCACCCGCTGCATCAAAGCGGGCAAGGTGACGAAGGCGGCTTGAAGTAATGCGCTCGGGGGTGGGGTCCTCACGCGCTTCATCCAAGAAACTCCCTCCCACCGAGCGGCTTCATCCCCGCGCGGACGACCTTGATCTACGCTCCATCGGGTCGGTCGTCCGCCGGTTACATGACGAGGACGTCGTTGCCGTCCGTGCGGTTCGCCCCGCGTTGCCCGCTGTCACCCAGGCAGCGACGGCCGTGGCGAATGCGTTGCGGGCGGGCGGCAGATTTCTCTACGTAGGTGCTGGCACCAGTGGACGTCTGGGCGTGCTCGACGCCAGCGAGTGTCCTCCTACGTTCGGCAGCTCCCCTTCCCAGGTCCAGGCGCGCATCGCCGGTGGACGCCGGGCGTTGACTCGCGCCGTGGAAGGCGCCGAGGACGACGCCGACGCGGGCGCCTCCGACGTGCGCGCCTTCGACGCGGGCCCTCTCGACGTCGTGTGCGGCATCTCCGCCAGCTCCTCCACGCCGTATGTCCGGGGCGCGCTGCGTGAAGCGAAGCGGCGTGGGGCGCACACGGTGCTGGTGTGCTGCAACCCTCCCAAAGCTCGCGCGGACGTGGACACCCTGGTGCTGGCGCGCACGGGGCCGGAGCTGGTGGCCGGCTCGACGCGGCTGAAGGCCGGCACCGCGACGAAGCTGATCCTCAACGCCATCACCACCGCGGCCTTCGTGGCGCTGGGCAAGGTGTACCGGGGCCGCATGGTGGACGTGCGCCCCGCCAACGCGAAGCTGCGAGCCCGCGCCGCGCGAATGGTGGCCGAGCTGACGCACCTGCCCGCTCCGGAAGCCTCCCGTCTGCTGGAGGCCTCCGGCGGCGAGGTGAAGGTGGCCGTGGCCATGCACTTCACGGGGCTGGACGCCCGGGGCGCCCGGAAGCGTCTCCAGGAGAACGGCTTGCGTGCGCTTGGCGGCCCGGGACGTAAGGGCGCGCACGCACGGAGCCCCCGCTCGCCCGTCCGCTGACGGCGCGGCGTGGGGGGCGAGTCTTAGACTTGGAGGCATGCGCCTCCAACCTCCCCTCCCTGACTCCCAGCGCCCGCGCCTGTGCGTCGGGTTGCTGTCCGGCACCAGCGCGGATGCGGTGGAGGCCGCGCTGTGCGAGGTGACGGGCACGGGCGGCGGAGCCCGGCTGCGCCTGCTGTCCCACGTCTCCGCGCCCTTTCCCCCAGAGCTGGTGGTCCGGATGCTGGGGCCCCAGGACGCCCGCTCCCTGAGTCAGCTCGACTTCGAGTTGGCCGAGCACTTCGCCCGCGCCGCGCTCCAGGCGATTGAGCGGGCCGGGGTGGCGCTCTCGGACGTGAGCGCCATCGGCTCTCACGGGCAGACGATGGCGCACCTGCCACCAGGGACCTCGGCCTTCCCCTCCACCCTGCAGATTGGCGAACCCTCCGTCATCGCCGAGCGCACGGGCCTGCCCGTCGTCAGCGACTTCCGCACCCGGGACGTGGCCGCCGGAGGCCATGGCGCGCCGCTGGTGCCCTACTTCGACTGGGTGGCCTTCCGAAACCCCGAGGCCCCTCGCGCCCTGCAGAACATCGGCGGTATCGCCAACGTGTCCGTCGTCAGCGCGCGACTGGATGACACCCTCGCCTTCGACACCGGGCCCGGCAACATGGTGATGGATGGGCTGGCGCGGCGCGTCACCCAGGGGAAACTGGCGTGCGATCTGGACGGGAGTCTGTCACGGCAAGGCCAGGTGATTCCGGCGCTGCTGGCGGAGCTGCTCACGGACGCGTTCCTCGCGCAGCCTCCTCCCAAGAGCACCGGGCGCGAGCGCTACGGTGACGTGATGGTGGAGCGCCTGTGGGCGCGCTACGCGGACCGCCCCCATGACTTGATGGCCACCGCGCTGGAGTTCACCGTGGAGAGCACCGCGCGGGCGTACGAGACGTGGGTCCTGCCTCGCACTCCAGGTCTGGAGGCGATGTACGCCTCGGGAGGGGGTACCCGGAATCCCCGGTTGATGGAGCGGCTCGAGGAGCGGCTGGCCCCCCTTCCCGTCCGCCGGCTTGATACCCTGGGATTTCCGGAAGGAGCGAAGGAAGCGGCCCTGTTCGCGTTGCTGGCCGCCGAATTCCTCGTGGGAACCCCCGCGAATGTCCCGTCCGCAACTGGCGCGAAGCGTCGAGTCGTTCTAGGAAAGCTGACACCGTGAGCAGCGTGAACCTGATGGCCCGCGAGGTGGCCGCCAAAATCGTCTTTTACGGACCTGGCTTGTCCGGCAAGACGACCTCGCTGCGGAAAATCTACGAAACCGTCCGGCCCGCGCACCGGGGCGAGATGATGTCCATCGCCACGGAAGGCGACCGGACGCTCTTCTTCGACTTCCTCCCCGTGAAGGTGGAGCGCGTCGGGGACTGCTCGGTGCGGCTGGCGCTGTACACCGTGCCCGGCCAGGTCTTCTACAACGCGACGCGGAAGCTGGTGCTCCAGGGCGCCGACGGCGTCGTCTTCGTGGCGGACTCGCAGCCGGACGCGATGGACGCCAACCGCGAGTCGCTGGCGAACCTGGAAGAGAACCTCTTCGAGCACGGCATCCGGCTGGACCGCTTCCCGCTGGTGATGCAGTGGAACAAGCGGGACCTGGAGAACGTGCTGCCCGTGGAGCAGCTCCGCCAGGAGCTCAACCCGCGCGGCGTGCCGGACTTCGAGACCGCCGCCACCAATGGGCGCGGGGTGCTCGACACGCTCAAGGCCATCACCCGGCTGGTCATCAAGGACCTGCGCGCCAAGCGCATCGTCCCGCCGCCGCGCCCGGTGGCCCCCGTCGGTGGCGCGCAGCCCGCGGGACTGGAAGCGCAGCTCGCCCAGCACCTCCAGCACCGGCAGCCGCCCCCTTCGTCGCATCTGGCCCCGCCCTCGGGCCATGGTCCCGCCGTGGCGATGATGCCGACGCCGGTGCCCCATCGTCCTTCGGGCTCGTTCCCCGCGATTGCTCCCCCGCCTCGGGTGGAGCCCATGGTGGCGCCGCCTCCGCCTCCCATCGCGGCCCCCATCTCGCAGGCCACCTCCGCCAAATTGCTCGGCGCGGTGAGCGCGCTGGCGCCGGGAGACCTGTTCGACCACGCGCGCGCGGCCGAGGCCGCGTTCATGGCGGGCAACTACTCCACCTGCGTCACGGCCTGCACGGACGCCATCCGGCGCTCGCTGGCGTTCGCGGGTGAGGGCACGCTGGCGCAACAGGCGTTCCTGCTCCGCGTGGATGGGGCGGATCTGCTGCGCATCCAGGGACTTGCCACCCAGCAACACCTGCGCGTCGATGACGCGGCGTTCGCGCTCTATGTGCTGATGCAGACCTTCGTCCGCCTCAACGCGGTGGGCCTCCCCGCCTCGGAGTAGCAGCGCGGACGGCAGCGCGCCCCGGCACTTCGCACGGGGCGCGGAGCCGACTCGGGCGCCTCCGCCAGCACGGAGCCGACTCCTGCACCTCGGTCCGTGTGGAGCCGACTCCGCCGCCTCGATCAGCGCGGAGCCGACTCGGGCGCACCGGTCAGCGCGGCGCGGTGAGCTGCAGCAAGCCCATGCGGTGCAGCTTCGCGAGCGTCTTGAGCGTCTCCAACTCCCTCGCGGGACTCGCCAGGACGATGGTGGACACATCCCACGTCCCGCTCACGAGGCCCGCGATCTGCCGCTCCTCGGGCTTGAGCAGCGACATGCCCTGCGGGTCGTGAATCACGAGGGGAACCAGCAGCGGCGGCATGTCCGAGTACAGCGCCGCGACGTGCTCACGCTGCACCAGTCGCGCGAACTCGCGCACGCGCCGGTCCGCGGGGTCGCTCGCCAGCAGGGACGCGCAGACGATGCCCGCCGCGTCGAACTGGCCCTCACGCATCAGCACCGCGCCCTTCTCCAGCATCTCCGCCACCGGGTCCGCCTCCACCTGCGGCGCGCCATCCACCTCCACCAGCTTCGCCCGGAGCAGCTCGTACACCCGCCGCGTCACCGACGAGCGGGACACGCCCATCGACAGCCGCAGACGCCCCAGGTTCTGCGGCGTCGCGCACAACCCCAGGATGATTCGATGCATCAGCGGCTGGCTCGGGCTGGGCGGCGTCAACGCGCGGACGCTGAGCGCGTCGATGGGCAGCGCCTTGTCCACGTCCGGCTGCTCATCCACCCAGCGCAGCGATTCGAACAACAGCTCGCGGATGCTCATGTCGGACGGCACCCAGTCCTCGCCCGAGCGGTCCGCGTCCTCCGTCCAGTGGAACGTCCCCCGCTCGGCAATCGTCAGGTCCGTCATCGCCGCGAACAGCTCCTCGCGGCCCAAATCCCGAATCCACCGCGACTGGAGCCCGTGCACGTCGAACGCGGCGTCCACGTCCGGTGTGCGCGACAGCTCGTCGAAGGCGGCGAGCACCTTGGCGCCCGAGGCGAGCTTCGCCAGCGCGAGGAGTCGGGCCACCCTCCCACGCAGGCCTTCCGAGGCCGTAGCCCCGACCTGACCAGAGAGAAGGAAGAGCTTCCGCTCGCCGGCCTCCCAGGAGAGCTGGAGCGTCCCCGTCTTGCGGGAGCTGTCCAACCATTGAAGGAACTCGGGAAGCGGATAGCTGAAGAGGTCGCCGTGGAGGGCCATGCGTTCTGTTTCGAGGATACAGTCGCGAGCCGTGCGCGTCGCGCTCCTGTTCATCGATGGTGTGGGCATTGGCCGGAAGGACCCGGCCATCAACCCGCTCGCCCACCGTGAACACCTGCTTTCCTTCTTCCAGGACGCCCCAGGCCCCACCCTGCCGGACGGAGGGCGCTGTATTCCCGTGGACACGACGTTCGGCGTGTCCGGAAGGCCCCAGTCCGCCTCGAACCAGACGGCCATCCTCACGGGAGACCCGGCCCCCGCCCTCATCGGCCAGCACGTGC
>NZ_JABUMQ010000477.1:0-6161 GCF_013336645.1 Myxococcus sp. CA039A
CCTCCGAGCCGCCGCCCCCGTCGCCGGAGTCCCGCCCCACGACGGAGGAGAGCCCCTACTTCGACGGAGAGCTCCTCGTCCGGTTCCGTGGCGGCGTTCAGGCCCTTGCCACGAGCGGCGCTGACGTGGTGAAGGGCGCGAGCGTCCTCCACGCGTACCGCGGGGCTCCCGGGCTTCAGCACGTCCGGCTTCCCGTGGGATTGAGCGTCGAGCGCGCCCTGGAACAGTATCGCGCGGACCCTCGCGTCGAGTTCGCCGAGCCCAACTACCGCCTCGAGAAAAACGCGCAGCCGGACGACACACGGTTCCGCGAACAGTGGGGGTTGCACAACGTCGGGCAGACGCTCGGCGTCGTGGACGCGGATATCAATGCGCCGGAGGCGTGGGAACTCATCGAAGGGCGTGAGTCGGGTGTCGTCGCCGTCATCGACACGGGCGTGGACCTCACGCACCCGGACCTGGTCGACAACCTGTGGGTCAACCCCGGGGAGACCGCCGGCAACGGCATCGACGACGACAACAACGGCTACATCGACGACATCCACGGCATCGACGCGACGGACGCGGCGGGGGCCAGGCCGCCCAGGGACGACGATGGCCATGGCACACACGTGGCTGGAATCATCGCCGCGCGCGGTGGCAACGGACGCGGCGTCACGGGTGTGAGCCCCCGCACGAAGCTCATCGCCTGCAGGATTACGGACGCGAATGGAAACCTGTCGGGCGCGGCCGCCATCCGCTGCCTCGACTACGTCGCGGAGCTGAAGACGCGAGCACGGCACCCGGTGAACGTGGTCGCCACGAACAGCTCCTGGGGAGGGCGCCTCCCCTCGCAAGAGCTCGAACGAGCCATCGCGCGCAACCTGCCCGCGGGAATCCTCTTCGTGACCGCCGTGGGCAATACAGCCATGAGCCTCGACGAGAACTGGGGCTCCCAATATCCAGCGGAGTACTCGCTGCCGCACCTCATCCGGGTTGGTGCCTCGGACGCGTCGGACCGGCGTGCCTGGTTCTCCAACTTCGGCTCCCAGCGCGTGGACGTCTTCGCTCCCGGAGAAGCCATCCTGAGCACGGTGCCGGGAGGCGGGTATGCCGCCTACAGCGGGACCTCCATGGCGGCTCCCCACGTCGCCGGCCTCGTGGCGCTCCTGTCCGCGCAGGTGCCCGCGCGCGACTGGCGGACCTTGCGCAACCTGGTGCTCAGCGGAGGGCAGCAGGTGCCCGCCCTGCGGGACGTCAGCGTGACGGGCCGCCGCATCCGCGCCATCGGTACGGATGGAGTGGGCTCGATGGGCTGTGAGAACCAGACAGTGGCAAGGCGACTGGCGCCCCAGGGCGAGGTGTTCATCAGCGGCACGAGTTGGGGAGAGCCTGGTGATCGCGTCACCCTCTCCGCGCTGAACATCCGCTGTGGCGAGGCCGCGGGTCGCGTGACGGTGCTCATGAGCAGCCCCCCTGGCAGCATCGACCTCCTCGACGACGGCCTGGGCGCCGACCTGGTGGCCGGTGATGGCATCGCCACCGCGCACTGGTCCCCCCCGGAGACGGGCGCCGTCACCTTCACCTTCCCGGGAGAGGATGCGGTGACGGTTCATCCCAGGTTCCCTGCCCTCCCCTCCATCCACAAGGGGCGCGCATCCTGGAATCCCGCCCTGGGAGAGGTGGCCTTGTTCTCCATCGACTTCAGCGGACGTGGCTCCCCAGGGCCCTGGGAGGTCCAGTGGGATGTCGACTACAAAGGCCGCTTCGACGTCGATATCTCGACGGCGGCGCCAGGGACCTCCCACCCCGGCGAGGAGACGAACTCGTCCGTCCGGCTCGTTCCACAGGCCCCCGAGGCGACGGTTGCGGCCGTGAAGCTCATCGACTCCCTTGGGGTCGTCTCGCCCACCCTGCAGTTCTTGACGGACTACCAGAAGCCCTATCCCTCCGACGTGCGGGTCGACGCGAACATCCTGGTGCCCGAGACTTCTCATCCGTTCGAGCTGACCGTCTGGTTCCGGGCGAACGGCACCATCGGTCCCTGGGTCGTGCAATGGGACTTGTTCCATGACGGAGAGCGCTTCACTCCATACGCGGCGGACCTCGTCCTGAGCACCGCGGGAGGGGAGTGGCCCAAGGCCATCGGGCGACTCACGCGGGTGTTCTCCGCATCCCATGGGGGGCCCCACCGCTTCGCCGTGCGAGTCATGGACGCGAAAGGGAAGACCTCTCCCATCCAGACGTGGGGCGCTGTCGCGGTCTGCGGCCCTCCCTTCATCCAGGAGGTGGAGTGGGAGAGCGCGGGGCGCGTGGAGCCCGTCGACGCGAGGCTGACCGCCCGCGCCGTTCAGGCCTGCGAGCCCATCCTTCGCTACCGCTGGGACTTCGACGCGGACGGGAGCTTCGATGCGGAGAGCGAGAGCCCCTTCATCCGTCATGTGTATGCGGACAACGTCACCGGCCAGTCCTCGCAGCGGGGCATCGTGCGCGCGGAGACGGCGACGACCCACTTCGACCGGACCTTCGAGGTTCCCGTCGAGAACACAGCCCCTCTTGTCCTTCCGATCCCCGAGCAGGTCGTGACGACCCGGCAGCGAATGGAGTACCAGGTCCCCGCCCATGACGTGGCGGGTGACACGCTCCGGTTCACCCTGAGCGCGAACGCCCCCAGGTGGGTCCAGCTGAGCGACACCGGACGGCTCTCCTGGACGGCCTCGGAGTCGTGGGCTCGAGGGGAGAAGCAGCTCGGCTTCAGCGTCACCGTGACCGATGACGAAGGGCTGTCCGCGACCATCCCCGTCGTCCTGGTCCCCGCGTATCGGCCGGAACCGCCCCCCGCGCCCCCGGATGAGGGCGGGTGCTCCACCACGGGGGGCGCCTTCCCTGGGGGTCTCGTGCTGCTCGCGCTCCTGCCGTGGCTACAGCGCCGCGGCCCATCCCGGCGCCCGGGGCGAACACGGGAGAAGAAGAGGGAGCCCCCAGAGACCACCGCCCGCTGGACAGAGGGGCTCTGGTTCACGTTGTCGCGCTGCAGGGGGCTGACGAGCGTCCTGCCACCGCCACTCAGCGAGAGGATGTAGAGCTGCGCTCCCTGGGCCGGGTAGACCTTCGAGCCCAACCCGCCCAGGAGTCCTGGGGCCCGCGCGGCGTTCGCGTCCACCTTGGGGGCAGGATGCTTGTGGACCGACTCCTCGATGGGAAGGTTGTGCTCCGCTGTCAGTCGTCGCGGAGGGCCTTCATGAGGAAGCAGCGAAGAGGGAGTGGGTTCATTCCCACATTCAGTTCACTCCTGCTAGGGCTGACGCTGGCCTGTGGAGTCGAGACGACGGACCCATCCGAGGACGAAATGCACCTCGGGGAGGTCGCGGCCGAGCTGGTGGAACCCCCTGACGGGAAGGAGATCTTCCTGGAACGGTGTCCGACGGCGGCGGACGCACGGGACAGAACGCTGTTCGTCTCGAACACGGGGCCATGGAACTCCAGCAGGCCGTTGGGCTCCAGCTCCAACCCATACAGGACCATCACCCTGGCGCTGAAGGCCGCCCGGCCGGGAAACATCATCGAGGTGCGCCCGGGAACCTATCCCGAGCAGCTCGTCATCAACCCGTCGACGACCCGGGCGGGTACCGCCATCGCGCCCATCCTCGTCAGGGGAGCGTCGTCCTTCAGGACGCGCATCGTCCCCCCGACCGGACGTGTCGTGGGCAGCCTGCTGACCTTGAGCCAGCCCTACTGGATCTTCCAATCCCTGGAAGTAGACATCCAAGGCAAGGCATCGTTCGCCGCGCTCTTCGAACGCAACACCTATTGCTCGCAGTTGATTGACTCACGGATACACCGAGGCACAGCCGGTGGCGGCGTCGTCATCAGCAGTGCCAACAATGTCCTCATCGGCAACAACGAGATTTATGACTTCTCGAAGTCGGGGGCGGACTCCCATGGGGTCGTGGTCAAGAACGCCTCGCGGGAAATCTTCGTCCTGGAGAACAATATTCATCAGACCGCGGGCGACTCGGTGCAGTGTCAGATGGATGGCAACAGACCCGCGTATCTCTATATCGAGCACAACCAACTGCATGATGCCGGGGAGAACGGCGTCGACATCAAGGGTTGCGACTCCGTCTTTGTGCGCACCAACTCCATCTTCGACTTCCCCAACCTGTCGCGCTACCCCTGGCAGGCGAGCACCTCCGCGGCCGAAGCGGTGGTGATCCACGCGGACGCCACGAACGTTCAACTCGTGTCCAACACCATTTCCGATGCGGGCCGAGGAATCTCGCTAGGAGGCACCACGGCAGGGGACCAGCCCGTGGACGTGCTGATTCGGAACAACACCATCAGCGACATCTTCAACTTCGCGAACAGGGGGAACGGACAGGGCATCCGCGTCGTGCAGGTCAACCGGGTGCAGATCCGCGCGAACCTCGTGCAGCGGACGGCGGACGCCGGACTGCGGCTGGCCGCGGATGAACCCCTGGGGGCCCCGGGCATGTTGGTGTTCGACAACATCCTCCGCGACATGCCGCTCTTCGTGCGGCTGGGCCGCGCGCAATACCGCGCCCAGATGAGGATGGACCGAAATCGTTACGAGGGGCCCCGTGGCAAATTCACGGCCACGGGACTCGTCAACCTCGGGGAGTTCCCTGAGTGGCGCAGCAAGCTGGCGCCCGCGGGCCTGGAGCAGAACTCAATACGAGTCCCCTGAGAGGCGACTCACATGAGGTTCCGGCCGCCACCACGCCAGCGGCCGGCGGGCCGGCTTCGGCCCTCATGCCTGCTCGCTCGATTTCGGGACAGCCTCTAGGATGTTCGGGCGCCTTCGCCGCGGACTTCGAGGCGAAGGAGGTCAAGGGCCCCGACTCCATGCATGTACCCCCACCCTCCGAACTCGAGCTCATCCAGGACGGCATCCGGCTGACCTCCTGGGTCTTCGGCATCAACCTGTATACCAGCCGCTCGTTCTACGACGGCTCCGTCGGGCTGCTGTCGGCCTGGGACCTGTTCCAGACCCGGTGCCCACCCGAGCGGCTGACCTTCCACGCCACGGAGACGATGAAGGCCCACAAGCCGGTCACGAAGCGGGTCCTCGGACTGCTCGGCACCTGGCTGGCCCCCGATGCGCCTCGCAAGAACTACCTCGCGCTGGAGCTGAAGGTCAGCGAGAAGCCTCAGGATGCTCCCTCCACCAAGTTCGAAATCTGGAACGTGGATGCGAGCCAGCAGGCCAACATCCTGTCCATGGCATTCCCGGCGGGGGAAGCCCGGGACAATCCGAGCGACCTCCTGGCGTTCGTCCAGCGGTTGGCCGACGTGTTCTCCTTCCGTTGTGGGTCCGCGGGCTTCGCCTTCGAGTGCTCCCGCGATGACAAGGAGGCCAGCGAGACACACGCCTGGAAAATGTCGATGCGTCACCCGGGCATCGACATCGTTCGCATCCCGTTCGACGCCAAGGCCGTGGGCGGCAATGGCATCCAGGGCGTGAATTGGCTGACGCTGCTCGACACAGGGACGCTGGAGCAACTCGGTGGGCTCAAGGCCCTGCGGAGTCAGCTTCCCGCCGAGGTCGAACTGCTCGAAGCCCGGCACGGCACCCTGGTCAAGGCAGGGCCCGCCCCCATGACAGGCGATGTCGACCACGCGGAGATGTTGCCGCTGTACCGTGAGGTCTATCGGCTGCTCGCGCCGTGGATCGCCATCGCGGCGGACCAGTCCATGGCGCTGCGGCTCGGGGGCGGCGCCATCCCCCGGACCGAGGCGTGGTACCGGCGACTGGGCACCTGAGCCCCCGCCAGGAAGCCGCCCCCCGAGCAGGCTCTGGAAGGCTTGTCCACTCGCCCCGTTGGTCAATGGTGCGGGGTTGGAATTCAGAACGTTTGAGCGCGTTGGGGACTGTCGCAAGGCTCGTCCTCGCCCGCCGGCGCGAGGGCTGGGGCCTTCCACTCAAACAGACGCAGGGTCCGCCGAACAGGGTGGCTCCTGCCACGCCTGGGAGCCTGCTCCCGAGCGTGGCGGTGTGCCCCTCGCTGGGCCTGCTGGAGGCAACACCGTTTGCGGAAACTTCGACTGGCATTCGCTGTCACGACTTTCTCACTGCTGCTGTCGGCAGGCTGCGGCAGTAAAGGAACGGAAAAGGAAACCCCTCCGGATGACCCCTCTCCGGACACCAGCCCCTCCGTACC
>NZ_JABUMQ010000478.1:0-5968 GCF_013336645.1 Myxococcus sp. CA039A
GCCTCCGCGGGCGCGGGCGGAGGCGTGCCCCCAGCCGGCACCTGGGCGGTGGCCGTGGAGGAAGCGACGAGCAGCGCCGCCAGCAGGACGTGAGACATGGGCAACGATCTCCAGGGCCGCTCGGGGCGGCCGGGTCGGAAAGGCGGGCGATTCAAGCCACGGGACAGGGGGGTGTCAACGCCAACCGGGACGCGAGTTCGCGCCGTCAACGACAGGACGTCCAGGGTCATTTCCCTGTCCTCCCCCGGGGTTGGCACTTCGGACAGGCATAAGTGGTGCGTCCGGCCTGGGTGAAGGACTCCACCGGCGAGGCGCACTTGGAGCACGGGCCGCCACCGCGCCCATACACCAGGAACGGGTTCTCGGAGCCTCCATCCTCGAGGTACACGGGCTCCTCGCCCTGCTGCTCCTCGAGGCCGAAATCGATGCTGGCCCGGATGGCCTGGACCAGCCGCTTCCAGTCGTCCGGGGTGAGGGTGGAGGGCTTCCGGGCGGGGTGGAGGCCGGCGCGAAACAGGGCCTCCGCGGCGTGGATGTTGCCCAGGCCGGCGATGCGCGCCTGGTCCATCAGGGCGATCTTCAGGTCCTGCTTCGAGGACGCCACGGCCTGTTCGAGCTGGCCGGAGGTGAGGCCATCCGCCAGCGGGTCTCGGCCCAGGGCCTTCACGACGTCCAGGGAGCGCAGGCCCGCGGAGGGCGTCGGCTCCATGCGGCCGAACATGCGCGCGTCGGCGAAATGGAGCACCTGCCCGTTGTCCAGGTGGAAGCGGGCGCGGCTGTAGGGGACGGCATCGCCTTCGGAGCGCCGGACGAACTTGCCCGTCATGCCCAGGTGGCCGAGGAGTCCTCGGCCTTCCTCGAAGGCGAAGAGGAGGTACTTGCCCCGCCGGACGAGGGACTCCAGCCGGCCGTGAAGCAACGCGAAGTGGCCGCGCTCGGCGCCGCGAAAGACGCGGGTGTCATCCGCATCCGCGCGCACGAGGCGTCGTCCATCGAACCAGCGCACCAGATTGCGCCGGGCGATTTCCACTTCGGGTAACTCAGGCATCCGCTCGGGCACATAGCACCGGCGCCCTCCCAGCCCACGCATTTCTTGCGCCTGTCGTCTCGCGCACATGCCCCGGGGCGCTGGCGGCGGTGCCCCGAGCACCCTCACCCCAGGCCCCGGCGACAGGTTCTCGGACGGGCCTGGGAGCGGAACGACCCCGGTGGGCCCGGGCAAGAAGAGGGACGCATCCCGGCGGCGATCAGCAGTCCTGGGTTTCCGGGGCGCCGCTCGAAACGGCATGGACCCATCAGGTCAGGGCAGGTGGCCCCCGGAGGACCGTGCGACGCGGCACGCATCCATCGAGCCATCTCCTCAGGGCGCGGGCTCACCGCCCTCGTCATCCACCCCGCCTGGGGTCGACTCCCGTTCGGGGGTCGGGGTGTCTCCTCCCTGTTCCCGGACCTCGCGGGCCGCCACCCGGGGGCGCAGCCTCAGCGCCCCTTCCACTGACGGCAGCCGCTGTCCCGCCCGAAGCGCGGCCACCCCGCGCTCCAGCGCCCCCAACAATGCCCCCGTCTCGGCTTCGCGCGGAGTCACCTCGGGAGCGGGCCGAGGCCCACGTCGCGTCCGAGCCTGCGCACGAGCCCTGCGCTCCAGGAACGCCAGCACCCGCTCGCGGTGGACATCCGGGTAGCGCCCGGGCTCGAAGTCGGCGGAGCGCGCCTCGATGAGTCGCAGCGTCGCCTCCAGTTCCCCGGGCTCGACGGCGGCCTCCGCCATCCCCTGCTCGGAGAGCTGCTCCCGCGACACCACCTCGTCCACGGCGTGCAGCGTGGACAACACGAGCCCCCGCGCATGCGGCCGCACGAGACACAGGTGCCCCTTCTGGTACAGCACCCACCGTCCCACGCCCACGCGGCCCGACTCCCGCAGCGCAGCAGCCAGCAGCGCGTGCGCGTGCTCCGCGCCCTTCGCGGGCATCAGATGAAACGACGTATCCACCAACAGCGAGTCCACTCGCGCGGGGTCCACGAACTCCTCCAGCGCGATGACCCGACTGGCCATGGGGTCCAGCGCCTCCAGCTCCCCGCTCGTCACGGTGACCTGCCGGCCGTCCGCCAGCGTGTAGCCCCGCACCACGTGCTCCAGCGGCACCTCCTCACCGTCCGCGGAGCACACCCGCTTGTTCTGGATGCGCGCGCCGTCCGCGTCGTGCCGCAGATGGAACTGGACCTGCCGGGACACGACGGCGCCGTGCACCCTCACCGGGAGCGTCACGGGGCCGAAGCTCAGCGAGCCCACCCAGACCGGACGCGACATCACGACCTCCTCGGGTGCCCATTCCTTTCGACACCCGCCACCCCGAAATCTCCGGCTGCTCGCATGACACGACAAGGCTCGGCGGGTGTACCGCGAGGCGCACGAGCCCTCCCGCACCCGTGAGCCAGGAGTCCCGAGCCTCACTCATTCCGCCGGAACCCACACGAGGGACTTGCCGTGGAGGTGGACGCTGCCCAAGAGTCCGGGCAGTCGCTCTCTCAACGCATCAACCGGCAAAGAAAGGCGTCCTCGGTCATGCAGCGGATTCTCTCGGCGGTATGGAGCCTCGCCCTCCTCATGGGAGTGACGACGGGCTGCACCACGCAGCGCGTCCAGGCGGAGAAGGCTCTGGCGAAGACCTTCGTCTCCGATGAGCAGGAAGCGGAGATCGGCCAGCAGGTGAAGAAGGAGCTCGAGCAGAAGGAGAAGATCAAATACGTGCAGGACCCGACCATCGTCGAGTACGTGCGCAACCTCTCCGCGCCCATCATCAAGCAGGCCACCAAGGACCGGCCGGGCGTGAAGTGGAAGATCAACGTCATCGACGACCCGAAGACGGTGAACGCGTTCGCCACGCCGGGCGGCTACCTCTACGTCTACACGGGCCTCATCCTCGCCGCCGACACGGAGGCGGAGCTTGCGGGCGTCATGGCGCACGAAGCGGGCCACGTCGTCGGCCGTCACTCGGCGCGGGCCATGGTGAACCAGATGGGTCTGCAGACCGTCACCCAGCTCGCGCTGGGACAGAACCCGGGCGCGGCCGCGCAGGTCGCCGCGCAGCTCGTCGGTGGTGGCGCCATGCTGGCCCACAGCCGCAGCGAGGAACTGGAGGCCGACGAGTACGGCGCACGCTACTCCTCAGGCGCCGGCTTCGACCCGAAGGGACTCATCAGCTTCTTCCAGAAGCTCCAGGCCCAGGAAGGCAACACGCCGGGCGTCATGAAGTGGCTGAGCACCCACCCCACCAACAAGCAGCGCATCTCCGACCTTCAGGAGTTCATCGCCAAGAAGAACCTGCGCGGCAGCAACAACAGCCCGGGCCAGCTGCCCGCCATCAAGCAGAAGCTGGGCGGGAAGTAACCTCCCCGCCCGGGCTCAGTGCAGCGTGGACGGAGGCCCGCGCTCCAGCTCCGCCGCGGAAGGCTCGGGGGACTTCCCCCGGGCCACGCGCCGCCGCCAGCGCCAGAAGGCCAGCCGGGAGCGCTTCGCACTGGCCGCGCTCTTGGCGGCCCCCGGCGTCTTGATGGGAGGCTCTGCTGGAGCGGGCTCGCCGAACTGGCGCGCGCCCTTCTCCTTCCCCTCCGCCGAGGCGTGCTCGAGGATGGCGTTGAGCTCTCCGCCGAGGATGAACACCAGCCCGGAGATGTAGAGCCACAACAGCAGCACCACCACGCCACCGATGGAGCCATAGGTGACGTTGTACTTGCCGAAGTGCTCCACGTACTGCGTGAAGCCCCACGTGCTCGCCATCCACACCAGCGTGCCGAAGATGGAGCCGGGGGTGATGTACTTGAAGCGCTGCTTCACGTCCGGCAGCAGGTAGTAGCAGAGCGACAGCACCAGCATCACCAGCCCCGCGGTGAACGGCCAGCGCACCCAGGACCAGAGGACGTAGAAGGCCTCCTGCACGTGCAGCCGCGTCGCGAGCCACGCCCCCAGCTTGCCGCCCAGGAGGAACACGGCGAAGGACAGCGGGATGAGCAGGGTGCCGATGAGCGTCATCACCATGGCCAGCCCTTGTGTCTTCCACACGGGGCGCGACTCGGGCACGTCGTAGGCCAGGTTGAGCGCCTTGCGCAGGGCGTCCACGCCCCGCGAGGCCGACCACAGGGCCACGAGCAGACCCACCGTGAGCAGCTTGGGCCGGGGCTGGTGCACCAGCGACGTCAGGTGCTGCGTCACCAGGCCCAGCGCATCCCCGGGCACCAGCGGACGGACGCGTTCCAACATCGCGTCCACCGCGCCCGGCGCGAAGGGCAGGTACGCCACCAGCGTGACGAGGAAGAAGAGGAACGGGAACAGCGAGAACAGCAGGTAGTAGGAGAGCTGCGCCGCGATGTCCGTGACGGTGTCTTCCTGGAACTCCTTCACGAAGCGCCGGGTGAACTCGCGCCAGGTCAGGTACTTGAGCCGCGGCAGCCGCATCCTTCCCTCCTCGCTCCCGACTCTCGGGTAACGGAAGGTGGGGTTCGCGACGCCTATCGGCAGCAGGCGGCCGAGCAGGCTCTCGCCCGGCTAGACGACGTTCGGCGGAAGATATCTGCCCAGCAGTGGACGAAGCCGGGAGCGCACCTCATCCGGGATTCGGGAGCGCTCGGTCCACAGGGCCAGCGCCAGCGCGGAGTCACAGCGGCAGGCGGAGGGAGCCTCGGCGATACGGGGCAGCGCGCGGCGGATGAGCGCGGCGCCCTTGGCGGTGACGGCCTGCACGTTGTGGGACAGGCGCGCCAGGAGGGCTTCGTGCTCCTGGCCCGGGGGCAGGGGCTGCCACGAGTCGTAGTCCGTGGGCAGCGCCACCAGCGCGTAGTGCAGCTCCGCCTCCCGGGCGAGCCGCGCCTCGGGCATGGCCGTCATCCCCACCAGGTCCGCGCCCAGTTGCCGGTACAGCAGGCTCTCCGCGCGCGTGCTGAGCGAGGGTCCCTCGACGCAGACATACGTCGCCTGGGTGGCCACCACTGCGCCGCTGCTGGCCGCCGCGTTGGCGAGGACCTGACGGAGCGTGCCGCAGAAGGGAGACCCCAGCTCCACGTGGACCGCGAGGTCGTCGTAGAACGTGCAGGGTCGGCGGTAGGTGCGGTCGATGACCTGGTCCGGGACGACCAGCTGGAGCGGCGGCAGGTGCTCCTGGAGACTGCCCACCGTGCCCGTGGCCAGGACGTGGGTGACGCCCAGCTGCTTCATCGCGAAGAGGTTGGCGCGGTAGGGGGCCCGGGTGGCGTTGAAGACGTGGCCCGCGCCGTGGCGGGGTACGTAGACGACGGAGACGCCGTCCAATTCGCCCGAGATGAGGGGGCCCGCATGGGGACCAAAGGGGGTTTCGAGGGTGTGGGTCTCCAACCGACCAGAGAGCCCCAACAGTTGCTCCAGACCATGGCTCCCGATGATGCCCACCCTGACAGCCATGTTCCTCCTCTTGGCGCTCCGGCCGCGCCCCTGAACCATAGCGCGCCCCCCTGGCGCCGGGAGGCACGAAGACTGGTAGTTTTCGAAATTGCCATGCGTCTCCTGCCCTTCCTGCTTCTGGCGCTCGCCGCCACCCCCGCCAGCGCCCAGCGCGGCGCCGTCCCCTCCGGCTGTCAGGAGGACTACGCCACCTGCAAGGAGGACTGCTCCATCGAGTACGGAGGCAGCGGGCGCACGGTGAAGAAGCTCACCCAGTGCCTGGGCATCTGCACGGAGAACCGAAGTGAGTGCAGCGACCGGCACTCGTCGCTGCGCGGCCTGCCCGACAGCGTGGTGGCGGACGAGCCTCGTCGCAGGCGTCCCTCCTCGAAGCAGCCCGTGAGTCGGGAAGAGGACCCGTTCGGAGACTCGACGGACTCGGAGCCCCGGCGCACGACGAACCGTGAGGAGGACCCGTTCGGCGACGCGCGTCCGGACAGGGACTCGGTCCGGGGGCGTCGCGATGGCTACCGCGCGGACAGCATCCCCGCCGAGGAC
>NZ_JABUMQ010000479.1:0-5966 GCF_013336645.1 Myxococcus sp. CA039A
GCCCCTCCCTGGAGGGTGACTTCAGCCCGGTGCGCTCGGCGTGCTCTCGCGCAGGGAGGCATACGGGGGCTGGATGAAGACGGCGCCCGGCTCCTTGCGGAACCAGGTGAGCTGGCGTTTGGCGTACCGCCGCGTCTCCTGCGCGGTGTCTCGAATCGCCTCGTCCACGGACAGGCGGCCCTCCACCACCGCACGTGCCTGCACGTAGCCCACGCTTCTCATCGGGGCGGCATCACCCAGGCCTCGCTCCAGATGTGCCCGGGTTTCCTCCACGAGCCCGGACGCGAACATGGCCTCCGTGCGCGCGTTGATGCGGCCGTACAGCTCCTCTCGCGGCGGGTCCAACACGTAGAACCGGAAGGGATACCGGTCCGGAGCGAACGCATGGGCCTTGCGGAACTCGGAGGCGGGCACGCCCGTTTGCGCGTGGATCTCCAGCGCGCGGACCACTCGCACCAGGTCTTGAATGGGCAGCTTCGCCGCGGTCTCCGGGTCCACTTCCGCCAGCCGGCGATGGACGGCCTCGCGCCCCTGTTCCGCCGCGAGCGCATCCAGCTCCGCGCGCAGCTCCGGGAGCGCTCCCGGGGCGTCCACCACGCCGTGAAGCAGGATGCGCAGATACAGCCCCGTGCCTCCCACGACGACCACGGGCCGACCGCGTCCGGTGATGTCGGCGATGGCCGCGTCCGCTCGGCGCTGGTACTCGGCGGCGGAAAACGTCTCCATCGGGTCCACCACGGACACGAGGTGATGCGGCACCGCGGCCAGCTCCTCCGTCGAAGGCTTCGCCGTGCCGACGTCGAAGTGCCGGTACACCTGTTGCGAGTCCGCGCTGACGATCTCCCCACCCAGGCGACGCGCCACCTCGATGGCCAGCGACGTCTTCCCCGACGCCGTCGGCCCGGCCAGCACCGTCAACGTCGGTCTCCCCTCCTGTGCCTCACCCATGTCCCGACACTCCCAGGGCCTCACGCACCACGGTGGCGGCGGACGCATCTCGCGAGAACACCAGACGCACCGGCTCCACGTCCGTCAGCAACCTCCCCGCCGAGGCGAGCAGCGCACCGCGTCCCTCGGAGGAGGCCTCCGACAACAGCGCATTGTGCACCAGCACCCGGCCCACGTCCCCAGCACGCTGGCGCTGCTCCCAGCGCGAGCTCGAATCCCAGGCCAACGTCCCCACTGCGCGAAGCCGGGCCTCACGTGGGAACCCGAGGTTCCACGGCGTCCCCGCGGCCCGCCATGTGCGCTCCATCGCATCGGGCCAGACCGCCACCAGCTCATCCGAGAGCAGCGCCTCGCCAGCGTCCATCCACAGCCCACCCAGGGTGCTCTTGCCCGCGCCCGAGTGCCCCGTGAAGAGCGCCGCCGCGTCGCCATGCACGAGCGCCACGCCATGCACCAACAGGCCACCGCGACGCGCCAGCTCCGCCGCCAGCATCACCCGCAGCACCACCTCCACGGGGAAGCGACCCGCGCCGACCACCTCACCACGGAGGCCGTCCGCGTCGAGTCTCGCCGAGTAGTCCTCCCCCTCCAGCCGGAGCGAGCCATCCTGCTCACGCCAGGGTCGGGGAAGCTCGCGGGTCGTCGGCTCGGGGCGGGCCATGGAGGGGGCCACGACGCGCAGCCGACAGATTCGGACACCGGCCGAGGGTGGAGCAATGACGAAGCCCGCCAGGGAGCGGTGCAGCAACTCCCGGACACGGGAGTCTGGCACCTGAAGGCCCACGGTCCATCCAGCGATGGAGAGCCATGGGCCTGACGTCTCCAGGCCGTCTTCGTCGGAACCGCCGGAGCGCTCGGGACCGGACGGGCCGGCTCCCGACGCGTTCAGGGCGTGCACTCCGACTCGCCGGGGATGTTGCACTGAGACATGGCCGCGAGCGCGACGAAGGGCTGCTCCCACAGGATGGCGGGAGCCTCGTAGCGCGAAACGGCCTCGGTGGAAGCAGTCCGAGGAACCTCCGTCGACGGCGACGGAGAGGACGAAGGAGTCGAGGGATTTTTCACGGGAACGGTACCGGGAAGGCGCAGATGCGGCCGTCCTGAGAGCCCACATGCAGTCGGGAAACGGTGGTGTCGATGGTCGGAGTGCCGATGAGCTGAGTGTCGCCGATGGACACCTGCTGCGAGTCCACGCCGCCAATCATCTCGAGCTGATGCACCTTCCCGTCGGAGCTGCCCACGTAGATGCGGACGACGCCGTTGGAGTTGAGGGTGAAGGTGCCGGAGGGATTCTCGATAAGCGTGGTCCACACCTGCGAGGGCGTCGTCGCCCCGGCTGTCGTGTAGTCCCAGAACTCCACGCTGCCACTCGCGAGGCTGGCCACGAAGCCCCAGCCCAGGGGCCGCACGAAGCTGGTGAAAGCGGGCGTGCTCGGCGAGGGGCGCGTCGCCACATTCGCACTCCACACGGGCGCCAGCGTGCCCGCGTCGATGCCGTGGACGACGCCATCGCTGTTGGTCGCGAAGATCTGATTCGCCACGGCGTTGCGCACCAGGCTGTGCTCCAGGTCGCCCAGGGAGAGGCGCGTCACCTCGGTGCCGGTCAGCGTGTCCAGGACTCGGAGCGAGGCCGTCGATCCACCATGCGTCTTCGAGCCGATGAAGAGGCGGTTGGTGGTGTAGTCGACCACCATGCCGCCACTCACCATGCCCAGGTCTCCTGGCTGGTAGGTGAAGACCGGAGTGCCCGTGCGCGCGTTGAGCGCCACCACGCGATTCAGGGCCGGGTTCGCCAGTCGCGTCGCGAAGAACGCCAGGTCCAGGTTCGGCCGCGCGGCCTTGTATGCGGCGTTCGCGTAGTCGTGGAGCTGCGTCACGGGGAAGGACTGGATGGTGCCAATGGGTGCGCCGGTGTTGTCCCAGCGCCACAGCTCCGTGCCGGTGGTGGCGTTGAGCGCGTAGGCGACGCCTGACTGGTCGGCGGTGAGAATGTACTGGCCTGCCAGGCCATTGAGCGGCACCACCGGGAAGCGGCTGCCGATGAGGCCCGACAGCGGAAGCGGACGCCAGCGCTCGGCACCGTCGGCCGAGGGCGTGGTGACATTGGTGAGGTTGGCGACGACCGAGTCGTTGAAGGAGCTGAAGATGCCCACGCCCAGCTCGGTGATGGGCTGGAGGCGCGCATCCAGGCCCACCGAGTAGCACCACAACGGCGCCGCACCGACGCGGGCCTGGGGCGTCGCGATGAGCGCCGCCGAGGCCGTGGGCCTGCTGCCCGCCGAGTACCGTCCCACGTCATCCGTGTTGAACACCCGGTAGTGGTACGTGGTGCCGTTGACGACGGTGGTGTCGGTGATGGAGGACGTCGAAGTGAAGCTCTCGGAGGCGACGACGGTGGCGTTGCCCAGGGTCGAGCCGGCGGCGTAGGTCCGACCGGCGACCGGCAGCGTGTTGGGTGCGGCCCCCGCGGAGCGAAGCACCAGCACGCCGTTGTGAACCGCGGGGTTGTCCCACGTCACCGTCACGCTCGCATCCCGAGCCACCGCGGTGAGCCGCTCGACTTCCGGCGCAGTGCCCGTGGCGATGGTCACCGGGGCCTCGATGCGCGCGGCCGATTCGGACGCGTACGCGAGAGGCAGATGCATCCGGTGGCGGAACGCCGTGGGCGCGGTGACGTTTCCGACGGTCGCGTACGTCACGGTGAAGGCGCGCTCCTGGTTGGGCATGATGCGCGCGGGGTTGTTGTTCGCCGTCCAGGTGAAGCTCGTCGCATTGCTCGAGATGGACCACCCCGCAGGAGCCGCCGGGCTGCCGCTGACGAACGGGAAGAAGTTCACGGCGGGCCGGAGCAGCGTGACCTGCTCGAGCGGCAGCGTCCCCCGGTTCTGCACCGTGTAGACCACCGTCTGGTTCGGCACGCCCGGAACGAGCACGGACGGATTCGCCTTCAGGCGGTGCGTCACGATGCGGCCCTGTCCCGAACGAACGACCTGGGTCGTCGCGGCGCTCCCGTTCAACGTCGCATCCGCCTGCACATCGAAGGCGAAGTCGGAGAACTCGGCGCCGGTGAGGGTGTAGCTCCAGATGAAGTGCGCGGAAGCGCCGGGGGCCAGGCGCGACACGCTCGCGGGACTGGGGCCGGAAGCGAGGGCCGCCACGGCAGTGCCCACGAAGATGGGGGCACGAGGCGTCACGTTCAGATAGGACGCGGTGGTGGACGTGTTGGTGACGCTGAGCCGCACCTTCACCGTCTCACCCACGAAGGCGTGGACGTTGTCCACGTCACCCGAGGCCGCGAGCACACCCACGTTCACCATGGGCGTGTCGGCCACGGCCGAGGTGACCGATCCGCTTCCGTTGGTGGCGCGGACGCTGGCCACCATCGTCCCGCCCGTCTCAGTGGTGGCTCGAGCGGAGAGGATGGCCGCGTTCCGCAGGGGAATGTTCACCTGGAAGTTGGCCGGCTGGACCTCGACGACCTCGAACGAGACACCGCCCACGCCGGTGCTGGGGCCTTCCGCCGTGATGTTGTTCTGGGCGGCCGTCTGGCTGGTCCGGTTCTCGATGACGAGGCGCGCGGTGAGGTCGTCGCCCACGGGAAGGACCCGTGGCTGGATGTCGACCCGCGTGGACAGCCCCACGCGCCGCCACTCCGCAGCGGCCGTCGTCCGGTTCGTGCCGAAGGACTGGTTTCCGCAGGACTCGTGGGCCGTCAGCGTCGTGAACCGCTGGCCCGTGGCATTGGCCGCCGTCACTTGCGGAATCATCCGCAGCGTGAAGGTCGCCGTCTGGTTCTGCATCAGGCCGGCGTCCGCCTGCGCGCAGTTGACCGGGATGTTGTACGTCACCAGGCGCGCCGCGATGAAGTGGTCCGCGACCCAACCCGTGGGCGCCGGGCTCTCCAGCAGCGTGTAGCCCGTGGGCAGCGTGAACGACACCTGGTTGATGGGCCGGAACTGCGGCGAGGTGCTCCGGGTGTTGTTGCGCACCTCGACGCGCAGCTCGGAGACCTCATCCATCACCACGGTCGCCTGGGTCTCCCCGGGCTCCGCGAGCGTCGTGAAGACGGCGGCGCGGGTCGTGCTCTGGGCCAGCGCGGCGGAAGGAAGGACGAGCACCGCGACGAGCACGGCGAGGCGGGCGTTCAGCGTGGGAATCATGGCGGAAGGCCTCACGTCACGGCTCCAGGGTGAAGGCGGCCGTGGTCAGCGGCGCGCCGTCGAGAAAGAAGCGAACCTGCCACGTCCCGCTCATGCCGGAGGTGGCCACCGTCGTTCCGGCCACGGGCAGCGAGAAGCGCACGGTACGAGTCACGTCCGGCTTCGCCTCCACCACGGAGGTGCGACGCTCGTACGGATGGCCCGAGGGCGACACGAACTCGACCTCCACGCGGCCCTTGCCACGCACGCCGCTCACCGTCAGGTCCACGTCCACCTGGGACACGTCCGACAGGCCATGCGCGTCCAGCCCCACCACCTCCGCGTGTCCTGAGACGGGCGTCGGCATCGGCTCTCCCTCCGCGGCTTCAGCCGTCGGAGGCCGGGCGGCCTCGCTCTCCTCGCCCAGCACGTCCGTGGGAGCAACGGGCTCCACGGCGGGCGGCGTGCCCTCCGCGGGTGCATCCGTCCAGTCGAACACCCGGGGAGAGATTCCGCTCTCCGTACAGGCCGTCAGCAGCAGCGCCGCCGCCGAGCAGCCCGCCGCAATGCGCGCTCGCATCACCGTACCTCCTGAAGCTCGTCGACCAGGCCCAGTCGGGCCAGGTCCGTGAGAAACCGCAACGTGTCCGTGAGCACCTGCCCCACGTCCATGGAGAACTCGCGGGCCACGACGTCGGCCACCGAGCGCGCGGAGCGCGTCCCGTCACTGAGCTCCCAGATTCGCACCGCCGTCGCGTTGAGGCCACGCAACGTGCGCCCCTCCGCGTCCAGCAGGAGAAAGTCCGCGCCGAAGCGCTGTCCCTCCGCCCCCACCCGTCGCCGCGGAAGATGGTCCGCCGAGAAGTCGCCGCTCATGGG
>NZ_JABUMQ010000047.1:0-44437 GCF_013336645.1 Myxococcus sp. CA039A
CACCACCGCCCCCCGAATCCCGCCGGGCCCCCTATGACAGGGCTCCCGCGTGAAACCCAGGAGGTCCAGGGCATGACATGGGACCTTTCACGCGCGGTGGGCCCCTCCTCACAGGTCGTCCGCGCCCCGACTTCGCGGCTTGACACCTCCCATTCGTAAAGCTGAAAATCAAGACATAGCCTCAAAACTGTTCAGGAGCGGAAGCCTCGCGCGAGGCGGTGCAGGCGAGGCTCGACGTGGCCCGCAAGTTCCTCCAGAACAGCAGTGCTTGCTCGAAGACCGAGGACCCACCATGGCCGGGCACCCCACCGCCGATGAGCTGATGAAGCGTCTGTTGGCCACCCGCGAGGCTGGCGACGCCACCCCCGCGAGCCCGGAGCAGTTGCGCCTGCTGCGCGAGCTGACGCGGGATGCGCCCACCTTCGCGCCCGCGCTGCTGGAGCTGGCGCGACTGCTCCAGCTGGCGGAGGAGCCGGGCGTGGACCCCGAGGTCACCTTCACCGAGGTGCAGCGGCTCCTGGAGCAGTCCGTCTCCGTGTCGCGCCGCAACCCGGCCGCGCTGGTGGAGCTGGGCTACTTCCTGGACGTCATCCGGGGCCGCGAGGACGACGCGATGACGCTGTGGGAAGAGGGCTCGTCCCACGCCCTGAAGACGCTGGAGCAGGCGTGGGCCGGCATGCTGCGCGGCCTGGGCGACACGCGCACGAAGGAGTCCCTGGAGAAGGGGCTGCGGCTGGCGGAGCGCGCGGAGAAGGTCTTCCCTGACTCGCCGCGGCTGCTGGACGAGGTGGAGCTGGTGCGCGAGTACGCGCGCCAGGACGGGCTCATGAAGCCGGCCTCGGAGCCATGAAGCGGCGGATGGAAGACACACTACCCAGGAGGTGACTTCCCGCCGGAGGACGACCATACTCTCCGAGTGAGCCCGCGGGCCCATCGGGTCCGTTCGTCCGAGGAGAGTCGCCATGTCGCCCCCGTCGTCCGACGCCTCCGCCCAGCCGCACGTGCTGCTGCGCTCCGGTCGCGCCTCCTATGAGCTCGTCAAGTCGCTGGGCGCCGCGCACCACGGGGAGTTGCTCCTCGCGCGCCGCCGCTACGAGTCGGACTTCGGTGGCTACGCGGTCATCAAGCGCCCGCTGCGCGCCGAGGCCGCGCACCGGCTCTGGGAGGAAGGCCGGCTCACCGCGCTGCTGCACCATCCCAACGTCGTCAGCGTGCATGACCTCAAGGGCCCGGACGAGGCGCCCGTGCTCGTCTTCGAGCACACCCCCGGCCACCGGCTGGACTCGCTCATGGAGGCCTCCGGCCGCGCCCACCTGCCCTTCACGGAGGGCTTCTCCCTCTATGTCGCCGCCGAGGTCGCGGAGGCGCTGCACCACGCCCACACCCTCACCGACGAGCACGGCCGGGCGCTGCGCGTCGTCCACCGCGACGTCGGTCCCCACAACATCCTCATCACCGAGCACGGCGCGGTGAAGCTGCTCGACTTCGGCGCCGCGTCGTCCGTGCTCTCCGGCACTCCCGAGGGACAGGAGCATCCCACCAGCCTCGCCTACGCCGCCCCCGAGCACGTCGCGCGCCAGGCGTTGGATGGACGCGCGGACCTGTTCAGCCTGGGGCTGGTGCTGCTCCAACTGCTCACCGGACGACACCTCTTCGAGGGCGCGGACCGGTTCGAGGCGGAGCGCCGCCGTCGTCGCGAGCAGGCGCTGTCGTCGGACACGCCGACGCAGGAGCACGCGCTCGACTCGGCCATGCAGGAAGCCGTCAGCGTGGCCGCCGCGCGGGAGCTGCGCCGCCGCATCCGCGCCTACACGCGCGAGGACCTGGAGGACGCGCTGCGCGCGGTGCCCGTGGCCTTCCAGCCGCTCTTGCGAGGCACGCTGGCGCCCGAGCGCGAGGAGCGCTTCGGCACCGGCGCGGAGCTGGCGCGCACCCTGCGGTTGTACGCCCGCCGCGCCGGCCAGGTGTTCGGTCGCGCGGACGCGCTCGCGGAGGTGACGGGCCTGCGCTACGCCGCGCTGCGCGTGCAGGCTGGTGAGTCCCCCGAAGAGGTGCTGGAGGACAGGCTGCTGCCGGAGGAGGACCCCGCAAGCTGAACGCCGCCCACGTCCCATTCCGGAAGCGTGTGCTAGCGAACATCCCCGCAGTCGTGACGTGGACGTATCGACGCGGTGCGGCTGGCGACCCTGGCCCTTCGGTACGAGTCTGAGTCTCCATGTGCACGCCAAGCCTCGTCCTCCTGGTCGAAGACCACGCCGATAGCCGGGAGCTGCTGGAGGAGTTCCTGACGATGGAAGGCTTCGCCGTGGAGACGGCGGGCAACGGCCAGACGGCGTGGGAGCGACTGAGGCGACTCCCCCGCCCGGACGCGGTGCTGCTGGACTTGATGATGCCGGTGATGAGCGGGTGGGAGCTGATGCGCCACGTCCGTGAGGACGCCAGGCTGAGCGCCCTGCCCGTCGTCGTCGTGTCCGGCGCGGGCAACAGCCAGCCGCTCCCCGAGGGCGTCCAGGCCGCGGTGCCCAAGCCGGTGGACCTCTGGGAGCTGCGCGCGACGCTCGCCCGCGTGGTGAACGCGGCAGGCTGAGGGCGTCGGCGCGTCAGGCTGGGGGTGGCACGCGCGGGAGCGTCACCTTGAAGACGGTGCCGTCCGCCTCGGTGGAAGCCACCTGGATGTGGCCGCCGTGGCCCTTCACCACCTGCTCGACGATGTAGAGGCCCAGGCCCAGGCCCCCGCTGATGCTGCTGCCGGGGTGACTGCTCGTGGCGCGACGGAACGGGTCGAACAGGTGGGGCAGCGCTTCGGCGGAGATAGGCTCGCCGGGGTTGTGGACCTCCAGCACCACCGTGTCGCCCAGGTCCGACAGCGTGAGGGTGATGGGCGCGTCCGGCGCGCTGTACTGGAGCGCGTTGCCACCCAGGTTGCTCACCACCTGGAGCAGCCGGTCGGCGTCCCACTGACCGTCATACCGGCCGGAGCCCCCCGCCACCCGCAGGGTGCGCTCCGGCCACGCGGCCTCCAGTTCCTCCACGCCCTGCCGCACCACCGCGCGCAAGTCTCCCGGCGTGCGCTGGATGGGGATGCCTCCGCCCAGCCGCCCGCGCGTGAAGTCGAGCAGCTCTGAAATCATCCGCGTCATCCGCGCGCTGGAGCGGGCGATGCGCGTGACGAAGCGGCGCTCGCGTTCCGCGAGCACCTCGCTGTGGAGCAGCTGCGTGGTGGACAGATGGATGGCGTTGAGGGGGTTGCGCAGGTCATGGCTGACGATGGCGATGAGGCGCTCGCCGAAGCGGGCCGCCTGGAGCTCGGCCTCCTGCGCGCGGCGGCGCTCGGTGACGTCCGCCAGCGTGGCGACCCCGGCGATGAGCTCTCCGTCCCTGTCGCGGATGGGCGCGCTGGAGACGAGCACGGTGAGCGTGTGGCCATCCTCGTGCTTCAGCATCGCCTCCTCGCCCTGCACCACCTCGCCGGTGCTCAGCGTGCGCGCCAGCGGCCACGCGTCCGGGGCATAGGGTGTCCCGTCCGGATGACAGGCGCCGTAGAGGGTGGCGAACGTGTCCACGTTGGACATGGGCTGGAAGGGGCGCCCGGTGAGCATGGCGACCTGCCGGTTGGCGAGCACCAGCCGGCCGCTGGCGGCGTCCGCGATGAAGACGCCCGCGGGCAATTGCTCCAGCACGGCGGCCAGCCGCGCGCGCTCCGATTCGATGGTGGACAGCAATCGCTGCCGGTCCGTCTCCACCGCGCGGCGTTGGGTGATGTCCAGCACGGTGGCCACGCGCCGCGACACCTTCCCCGTCTCGTCGCGAAAGGCCGTGACGTGGGAGAAGGCGGGGAAGCGGCTGCCGTCCTTGCGCACGTGGAGCGACTCGTACTCGTGCGAGGGCTTGGAGTTCGCGGCGGCGGCGTGGCGCGGGAGCATGCCCCGGGCCTCGGGAGCAATCGTCGCCTCCAGCGGCTGGCCGATGAGCTCCTCCGGCGAGGCTCCGTGCATGCGCGCGAAGGCGGGATTCACGTCGAGCAGGGTGTCGTCCTCGGCGGACACCACGACGACGCCGACCCCCAGGCGGAAGAAGACCTCCTCCCAACGCCGCAGGCCGGCCTCGCTCTCGCGCAGGCGCTTCAGGGAGGCCTCCGCCTCCGCGCGGGCCTCGCGCTCGCGGTCCCGGGCCTGGCCCTGGGCGAGCAGTCCGGTGGCGCGCGACGCCATGGCGCGAAACAGCAGCAGGTCCTCCTCGGACAACTCGGTGCTGACGCGGCTGCCCATGAGGGCCACGCCGATGAGCACGTCGTTCAAGACGAGCGGGACGCCGTACAGCGCGCGCACGTCGGAGGTGCGCACCACGGCGGAGTGGGCCCGCTCGTCGCAGCTTGCGTCGTGTACCAGCAAGGGCTCGCGCGTCGCGGCGATGGTGCCGACGAAGCCCTGCCCCATGGGCACGAGCCCCCCGATGTCCACGCCTTCGCCCACGCCGCTCTCCACGCGCAGGAAGTCCTCGCCGTCGCGCAGCAGGACGACGGCCACGTCCACGGCGGCCACCGTCTCGCACAGCACCTGGAGCAGCCGGGGCAGGAAGCCCGCCACGTCGGGGCTGCCCAGCGCCGCCGCGCTGATGCGGTCCAGGGCCTGGATGGTGCGCTCGCGGGCGCGCGTGTAGCGACTGACGGCGGCGGCGACGGCCTCGTCCATCGCCTCATGGAAGATGCGCTCCTCGTCGGGGCGGAGCGTGGCGTGGCCTCGCGCGGACCACAGGCGCAGCACGCAGCCGCGCAGGAGCCGGTACTCGGTGACGACCTGTCGCAGGTCGAAGCCCTCGCCCAGGCGCTCCAGGGCGTGGTGGTCGCTGATGGCGCTCAGCCCCGAGGCCAGCTCCGCCTGGGGCTTTCGCATCATCCTCGCGATGCCCTCCAGCAACCCGGGCAGGCCGTCGCGGAGCGCGGGGCGCGTCAGGGCCTGGGCCGCGGGGATGGAGCGCACCTCCACCTCCCAGGCCTCCAGGATGGTGTCGCGGTTTTGAATCAGGAAGTCAGCCAGGGGAATGGGCAAGGGCGTGTCGAAGAGGGTGTTCCGGGCCGGGCACGACGTGCCGTGGGTCTAGCCACTCCCCCGCCCTTCGACAACCGCTCGGAAGCGATGCGCCATCCAGGCCACACTTCCGCCCGGGTTCGCGGCGTCCTTCAGTGCGACGTCGGCGCCATCACGTCCGTGAGCCGCAGCAGGCGGTGCTCCTGCTCCAGCAGATAGTGGACGCGGAAGCCGGAGCCCAACACCACCAACCCCACCTCTTCGGGCAACAACGGCCCCTCGAGCGGGAGTCCCGCGGCCAGTTCGGCCAGCTCGCCTTGAAGCTTCTGTCTCACCGGGGCAGGACACCGGTCGAGCGTTCGCAACGCAGGAGGAGAGAGCTGGAGACGCAGAGCCATGGTCCTACTCAGGGTGACCACCCCGGGCGCGCGTATCAAGATGTGCCATGGGTCCATGACACTGGTTCGCTTCCAACTTCAGCGAATCTGGATTTCCGGCGCTGCGTCGCGCGTCACGCCTGGGTTGTCCTCCACCGAACGCGAAGCCTGGGGTCTGGCGGACAGGACAGGAGGGCCCGAGGTATCTGAAACAAGTCGCTCCTCCGACATCCTGTCTCAACCCCGACGTCAGGGGCCGATGCGGCTCACGCGGCGCCGACGTTGCGCACCGTGCCGTGCTCCAGGTCCAGCCACAGCATCCGGCCCCGTGTGTCGAACATGAGCAGCGCGGTGTTGGTGAGGCGGACCTGGGGAGTCGGTGACTCCTCGAAGGTGAAGTTGAGCCGCGCGCGCATGACTTCACTGACGTCGAGCAGGCGGACCTGCCAGGCCCCGTCGAAGAGCGTCAGCTCCGCGCGCCACGACTCGGAGAGGAAGCACTTCACGCGCTCCAGGGACTCACCGACCACGGACATCGGCGCGGCGAAGCGCGGTCCTTGAGGCTTCACCCACAGCCAGTCCGCCTCTCCAGGGCGAGGGTACTCGCGGTCGCTGAAGTGGACGGAGGCGCGCACCTCGCCATCGGCGGTGATGGCGCAGGAGCGCAGCACGGCGGAGACACCCTTGCCGAGGGCCACGAACGGCTCACGCGAGCGCAGGGTGGGGCCGTCTTGCAGCGCATAGACCCAGCACTCCGCGTCGGTGGTCACGAAGCACAGGTATGTCTCGTCCGCGGCCAGCATGGCGACGGGGCCAGGCACCTTCGACACCCGCCACAGGGCACGCGGCTCGGCGGCCTGCGCGTCCAGCATCATCACCGTGAGCTCCGAGGCGACGAACCATGTCTCACCGTCATACGTCGGCGCCCACGCGTGCATGGCCACGTCGCACCACGCGGTGGCCCGCCGCCGCACCACGTCCACGCGGGACACATGGTGCAGCTCGCCCCGACGCGCGATGGCCAGCACGCGGTCCCCATGGATGGAGGCGACCAGGGAGAAGGCCGGCACATCGAAGTGCGCCAGCCTGCGGCCCTCCGCGCTCAGCAACACCGCGCCCGCCTCGCCCAACGCGAGCAACAGCCGGTCCGAGGGGAGCACCACCGCGTCATGGATGGCGAACGGCCCCGCGTCCCCCAGCGAGGCGGTCGCCTGCACCACGAAGCGGGTCCACGGGGACGGGACCTTGGGGGCCAGCGCGGGCAGGTCCGCGCGCAGCGCGCCGTCCGGCAGGTCCCTGAGCAAATGGGTGATGAAATCGGTGGGCAAGTGGGCCTGACCCAGGGCCCTGTCTCTCATGAGGGCGCGCACGGTGGGCACGAGCAAGGCCGAGCGGACTCCGGAGGGAGGCTCGCTCGCCAGCGTCCGGGCGAAGGCCAGCCGCTCCGCCGCGCCATTCAGGGAGTCGTCGTCCAGCAGCGCGAGCACGCGGGCACGCGCCGCGTCGAGTCCTCCCGGAAGCGAGCCCGCCCACAGCGCCAGGAGTCGCGCGCCGCCCACGCCGCCCACGTCCACGCCACGCTCCATCCACTCGCGCGCTTGCTCCCGAGCCGCCTGCACCGGCCAGATGGCCTCGACGGCCTGGACCCAGCTTCCCGCCTCGGCGCGAGACTGGCCCCACAGCAGACGCAGCTCATGTGCCTCCGCGAAATGCGTGCTCTCCAGGCGCAGCACCGCGTCCTCGAAGCAGCCGCTGCGCCGGGCGATGGCCTTCGCGCGCTGTGGGTCCTTCGCGAGAAACCACTGACGCACCACCAGACCGGGTGCCAGGGCACGCCCCTCGGCCAGCTCCGCCGCGAGCTTGAAGCGACGGTGCCGCTCCAGGAAGGCGACGGCTTCCTCGTGCGCGCCCAGCAACTCGGAGAGGATGAACGCGGCTTCCTCGATACGACCTTCGCGCTCGAAGCGCTGCAAGGCCGCGCGGTAACGCTGCCGGAGCGCCTCGTAGAGTTCTTCACCTCCGGCGAAAGTGGCGGCGGGGCCGCGCGGGCCTAGCTGGAGCTTGAGGTCCTCTCTCGGCCCCGGCAGACCGAGCGCCTCGCGGGTGTTTTCGTTCAGCTTCTGATTCAGCGGAATGGCATGGCGCAGCGCTTCGTGCAGGTCTCCGCCCTCGAACATCTCGAACAGGCGACGCAGATACTCCGCCTTGCGCCGGCCGAGCAGCTCGCCCAGCGGCGTATGTCGCAGCAGCCACTGGGACAGGCGCGCCAGGGAACCCGGGCCTGGAGGAGGCCCCGCGTTCCGAGGTGACGTCTGGCCACCACGAGCGCCACTTCCACCGCCCGCCGCCTTCGCCGTCGAGCGCGGCCGGAGCGCCGCCCACAGTCGGCCCAACAGGGAGGGAGTCCTCGGAGCCAGGACCTCGCGCCGCGAGCCCGACGAGGAGGAGCCCTTGCCTTCACCCGAGGGCAGCGCGCCCGCCGTGGAGGGAGTGTTCCTCAGCCACGCCGCGAGGCGGCCAAGCCACCTGCTTCCTGTTCCTCCACCCTCACCCTCCGCTGTCTCCGCCTTCGATGCGGACCCCCATAGGGCGCGCAGTTGCGACAACACTCCAGCGCGCGCGACGACGCCGTCACCGCTGGAGCCCGACGACGCGGCACTCCGGCCCGTCCATGCGGAGCGCAGCCGCGACAGCAGTCCAGGACGCGCGCCCGACCCCTTCACTCCGGCGGCCTGTCCCGTCCATGCGGAGCGCAGCCGCGACAGCAGTCCAGGCCGCGTGCCCGACCCCTTCACTTCGGCGGCCTGTCCCGTCCATGCGGAGCGCAGTCGCGACAGCAGTCCAGGACGCGTGCCCGGCCCCTTCACTTCGGCGGCCTGTCCCTTCCATGCGGAGCGCAGCCGAGCCAGCAGTCCAGGACGCTCGGCCACGACGGCATCGGAAGGGGGCGCACGTCCCTCCATGCGCGCGAGCACCACCCGTGCTTCATCGGACGGCTCGGGAATGGAGCCACCGAAGGAGGCGCGTGTGACAGGCGCCACGGGCTCCACCGCGGCTGCCACGGGTGGAGGTGGCGCGCCCAGGCTCCGCGTGGGCAGCACCGTCCACGCGGACACGTCGAACCACGAGGACAGGTCCACGACCCGCGCGCTCGACAGCGGATGGACCCGGGCGACGCCCGCTCGCACGAGCACGAGCGAGTCACGCGGCGCACCCAACCGCGCCCACTCCGAGGCAGCCAGCGGCGCGGAGGTGAGCACACCGCCTTCGAGCGTGAGGGGCAGACCCGGGCTCGACCCCGTCGAGACCCGCTGAGCACAGTGAAGCCGCAGCAGATAACCCTCCGCCACGAACAGCACGGACGCGCCCGGCGCCCACAACGCCATCACCCGCCGCCGAGCCTCCTGCTCGCCGAGCAGCTCCGGGTCGAACCAGAACGCCGAGGCACTCACCGTGCCCCGGTGCACATGCTGACGCGGCGCCGCCCTCGCGTGGGCGAAGCGCCTCATATGCCCTCCGCCGTCGCGCGATAGCGCACGTGTCCGTCACGAAGGTCCAGCAACACCAGCTCCCCGGTCTGCGTGAGCCAGCCGAGCAGCGACGTGGTGTGGCTGAGCTCCGCGTGCACCACCGGAGCCGAGGCCTGAGCAAGCACGTGGTGGCCGGTCGCGCCGAACCACGACAAGGTGCGCTCATCCGGCCCCAGCACCACCAGCCCGGCCTGCCCTGGAGAGCCATGGCAGCATCCCACGCCGACCACGTGGAAGCCTTGAGGCACCGGGAGGTCCTGGACAGAACCCTCGAGAAACAGTCGCCACACTCTCGGCCCGTGACTCATCGCGAGCAACCCCGAGTCCCCAGGCACCTTGACTCCGACGGCGTGACCGAAGAAGGACTCACCCCCCCGGGCCTCCAGCACCGTGCTCGTCGACGCGTCCGGCCCCACGACATGGAGCGTCGTCCGCGAAGGCAAGGGCTGCCCCTCCGAGGGCGCGATGTAGACAGGCTTGCAGACATTGGGCGGATACGGAGACACGGGATAGAGGCTGTGCAACCCCGTGCCCACGCGAACGCTGGGGCCACTGCGGACGTAGACGAGCTTGCCGTGGACCCGGGCCATCGCCGTCACCGAATTGTCCAGCGCCATCAACTCGACGCGATGCTCGGCCTTGACCAGGTAGACGAGGAAGAGCTCTCCGCTCCGCGTCAGCAGCAGGACCGACTCCCCATCGCGGTCCCTCCACGAGAACAGCCGGCCGGGGCCTCCGTGCGCGACGGGAAGCTCCGACGCGTGGCCCGGCGTCCACCGCTCGGACACCGGGCGCCGCTCACCCGCGTCGGCCCGGGGAGGCTGGGGCTTGAGCGTGCCATGGAGGACATAGCGGTCCGGCCGTTCCATCAACGCGAGCAGTCCGCCATTCGAGCGCCACCCTGCGGCGAGCATCAGATGACCGGGCTGAAGCCTCATGCGCCGAGGTCGGGGCGCGGTGGAGCTGGACGAGTCGGGAATCGCCATCGCGGACACGCCGCCGTCGGAGTGGAACATCACCAGCCGGAAGCCGTCCGCCGAGAAGTGGAACGAGCGGGCCTTCTGGCCTCCGGCCATCGACACGGGCTTCGCGACGCGACTCTGGAACGGGTCTCTCAGCAGACGAATGCTGTCGTCGGGAGGCGGCAGGTCCAGCACGACTGAACGCACCGGACGGGAAGCGGGACGCACGTCCACGGTGAGCTTGCGCACCTCGGGGGCCAGCACCTCCGTCACCTCGATGCGGGACATCGACTCCGCACCGGGCAGCCGTGCGAGGCGAGCACTCCCCACCAGCCACGTCTCTTCCGGCGCATCGCCCAGGGACAGGGCCTCATGCCATGCGGCGAGTCGCTCGGCGGCGGGTGGATCCACGTCGCGTGCGGAGAGCCAGGAGAGCAGCACGCTGGGAGTCACCTCGGAATAGGTGCCCCGCTCGGGCGGAGCCTGGAGCACGCCCCACGCGAAGGAGGCCCCGGCGGCCTGGGCACGGCGGGCCATGACGATGAGCAGCGCGAGGTGTGCGATGCGAGGGTTGCCAAGCTGGTCGGGCCCCGCGTCCAGCAACACGACGGTGCGGCGAGCGCCCTGCGGCTGACGGAAGGCGGGCTTGAGAAAGGACAGCTCCCCGAAGGCGGCGCGGCGCACCAGCTCGTCCGGAGCCTCCAGGGCCCACAGCCACTCACTGACGAGCAGCCGGTCGAACGAGCCCCGGCGGGTGATTCCGTCGTAGCCCTGGGGCTCGCCACCGGCGGTCTCTCCGCGCGGGCGCAACGCCCCCATGGCCGCGGACAGCCGGGCCACGAACGGCCCCAGGTGCGTGGCCATTTCCTCGGGGAACAGCGCGAGCGACTCCGCCCACGGGCGCAGCACGGGAGGCAGTGAGCTCATGACGCCCCTTCCCTTCCCGCGCCGGCTTCCTCGCTCGCGAGCCAAGCGACGAGCGTGGGGCGATGCACCGGCCGAGCCGAGGCCACCGAGACGAGCTGAAACGAGCCAGGAAGCACGGCGAGCGGCGTGGCGGTGTCCCCCGCCAGCGCCAGCAACGCACGCTCCAGCAGCGAGGCCACCACGTCCGGCGCGAGCGCACAGGGCAGCAGCAGTGACGGCGCGGCGCTGTCGCGGCCCAGGTACAGGGCGCCATCCACCCACGGCAGGGACTCCGCCGCGCCCAGCAGCACGAGGACGCCCTGCCCCGCGACACCGCGCCACGCCCCCAGCTTCGCGTCGTCCTCCCGAAGGGCCCGTCGCGCGAGCACGCGCGCCACCTCTCCCACGCCGATGACGGCGAGCGGCTCCAGCGCCTCCGCGCGCGGTCCCCAGCGCACCGGCAGGGCCCCCTGACTTTCACTGCTCATGACTCCACTCCACCGCCCTCTCGCACGTCTTGAAGACCCGTCCCCCGCGTCGTCGACGCGGACCGCGCCGCCAGTCGTCACATCTCCGGTCAGGAGAGCCCGGCGCCGCGAGCCTCCAGCGACACCGGAGACACGAGCGCGAGCGCCTCCGTGAGCCCGGCGCGCAGGACCTTCAGGTCCTCGGTGAGGAACTCGGGAGCGAAGCTCGCGTCCATCTCCCTCGCCACGCCCTCCAGCTTGAGGTGCCACGCGGCGAAGGCCTCGGCGTCGGTGTCGCTGGGGCGCTCGGCGAGCAGCACCTGCCCCGCCTGGACGATTCGCTGAGCCCGAGCCCACGGCCCCGCGCTGGCCTCCAGCGCCGCCGCCGAGAGGGCAGGGTTCTCCGTCGCCGCGAGAAACTCCCTCAACACCTCCCGAGCGAGCGCCTGTCCTTCCTTCGTCGGCACCGCGTAAATGAGCGGCCACAAGTCCGCGGTGCTCGGCACGGAGCGTCCCGCGAGCACGGCCGCGGCGGCCACCAGTCGCTGCACCTTCACCGCGCGCCGGTCCGACAGCGTCAGTCCCGCCGCGCGCAGGGAGCGCAGCGCGTGGGCCAGATGCGGACGCACGGGAGCCAGGTCCGCCTCGCGCGCCGCCTGAGCGAGCACATCCAGCGCGGCCAGGGAGGCGCGGCGTCCAGTACCGTCGCCCCACAGCGAGGCCCCGCCCGCGAGCAGGTCCTCCAGGCGCGGGTCCGGCACGGGCTCGACGAAGATGCGCGCCAGGAAGCGGTCCGCGAACGCGGCGAGCGACTCATCCTCGGGCAGCGCGTTGGCGGCGCCCACGCAGACGCGCAGGGGGCAGCGCATGCGCGTGTGGCCCCGGCGGAACGTGCGCTCGTTGAGCAGGCCCAGCAGCGTGTTCAGGATGGCGGTGGAGCCGAGGAAGACCTCGTCGAGGAAGGCGACATCCGCCTCCGGCAACATGCCCGTGGTCTCCGTCTCCACCAGACCCTCGCGCAGCTTGCGCAGGTCCACGGGGCCGAACAGTTCGGAGGGCTCGGTGAAGCGGCCCAGCAGGTACTCGAAGTAGGAGCCCCCCAGCGCGCGGGCGGTGCGGCGCACGGCCTCGCTCTTCGCGGTACCGGGGGGACCGATGACCAGCAGGTGCTCACCGGCGACGGCGGACAGCGCGATGAGCTCCACCATGGCCTCGCGCTCGACGAGCCCCTGTCCCGCGTCGGAGAGGGCGTCGCGGACGGCGGTGGCCGCGGCTTCAAAGGTGACGGACATGAACGAAAGCCTAACCGCCGGACTCCGCCAGCGCGAAGAGCACCCACCCCCTTGAAGGAATACCAGCGGACGTCCACCGGCCTCGCGGTACCGGGACGCCTGCTCGTCGACGGTGAAGGCCGGGGGTGGGCGCGGGAGCGGGGCGTCCTCCCGTGACGGAGGGCGGTTGGCTTCATGACACGGAGTCCCACTTCATGCTCCGGGCGCGAGTCGGACATAGACTGGCCTCCATGAAAAAGGTGTCGAAGTGGGTGGCGCTGGTGGGCGTGCTGGGCGTGGGCACCCAGGCGGTGGCGGACGGTTGGAATGGTCATGCCTCGCTGGGCGCGGGAATCTCCCTGGACCATTTGAGTGACTTCAGCGCGAAGGGACCCGCGCTGCATGCCTACCTGGGCGTGGAGTCTCCGCCGGGGCTGTCCCTGGGGCTGCTGGCCGAAGTCTCCGAGACGTGGGGCACGGAACTGCGCGACGCGGCGAGGGACAACCGGCTGGAGCGCACGCAACTGGATTACAAGGCGGTGGGAATCGAGGCGCGGCTGCGCTTCTTCCGGGACAAGCCCATCACCCCCTGGGTGGGCGCGAGGCTGTCGAAGAGCTGGGGCAGCACCTTCACCCCGGACGCGATGGGCAACTTCCTGCGAGAGAACGTGGACACCACGAGCATGGCCTTCCGCCTGGGCGTGGATGGCTGGTTCAGCGAGCACTGGGGCATCTCCGCCGCCACGGCCTTCCAGTTCTGTGACGTGAAGCTCTCGCGGGACTCGGTGGACGAGTGCGCCAAGCTGATTCAGTCGGTGATTGTGGGCCCGGTGCTGCGCTTCTGAGGCACCGCCGGGCGAACTGTCCTGGTGCGCGGCCCGACTCGGCCGGTGTAGAAAACCAGGCGTGAGCGAGAGCTGGGAGCAGCGGGCAAGACGCGAGGCGCGGGAGATGGAAGCCGCCATCCGGAGCGCCCTCGCGCGAAGACAGTCGGACCTGGAGCTTCGCGCGGAGCTGGAGTCGCTGGCCCGGCGGCCCCGCTTCCAGAGCTTCCCCTGGCTGTGGGGACCGGCGCTGCATGTGAGGGACCGCGTCCTCTTCCGTCCGCTCATCCTCTCCTGGCTGGTGCCGGTCAACGTCACGGCGAGCGGGAAGTTGTTCGACCCGTGGAAGAGTGAGTACGCCGCCGCGCTGGAGACGTGGCTGTCGGACGCGGACCGCGCCGACGACGTGGCCGTGTTCCGCAAGCTGTACGGCTGGAAGCTTCAGGGCCTGGGAAAGTTGCAGGAGGCGGTGTGGCGCGAGGACGTCACGCGACGCTTCCGGGGCGCGAAGACGCGCGGCGCGCGGCACCTCGAGTTGAGCAAGGTGGAGCAACCCCTCCTCCGGCTGGATGAGGCGACGGCGCTCGAATTGGATGCGGTGGACCCGGAGGCGGCGCGGCCCTTCATCCGTCAACACCTGCCCTTCACGCAGAACACCTGGTCCCCGTCGAAGAAGCCGCTTCCGATGTGGAGCACCTACCGGGAGCGCCTCTTCGCCAGGGGCGACACGGAGCAGGCCTGGACGGTGTATCGCCGGCTGGTGTCCGAGGAGACGTGGCGTCGGGACGTCATGGCGCTCACGGAGTCGGTGAAGGCGCCGGACGCGCTGGTGCGAGAGCTGGGCGAGCACCATCCGGAGTTCGCGCCCACCATGGCCGCCCACGTCTTCGTGGAGCTGGTGGAGAAGCGCGGGCGCGACGTGGTGCCCTATGTCCTGGAGAACCTGCGCTCGGTGTTCCCGAGGTGGGCCGGCAGGACGAGCATCCATGGAGTGAAGAACGCGAAGGCCCTGCCGGAGTTGCTCGAGCTGTGCCGGGTGCGCGGCTGGGAGGACGTGTGGGCGGCGGCGCTGCGCACCTCCTCGACGGAGGAGACGTTCGACACCGAGGTGCGCAAGCTGGTGAAGGACGCGGACCGGGACGAGCCCGTGGCGCGGCGGCGGCTCCTCCATGTGGCGGGGGCAGGCGCCGAATGGAACCTGCCAGGCCTGGGCTTCGCGAGGGTGTTGCCGCTGAAGGACGCGACGGCGGTGGCGATGTACGAGCGCTTCCCGGAGCTGATGCGCGGCCCCTTCCGGATGCACGTCGCCTCCGGCTGGCATGCGGCATACCCGGAGCTGGTGGCGCGCGCGTTGGAGCAGCGCGATGAGGAGCTGCTGGACTTCATCGCGAGCCGCGCCGCCACGCAGTTCGTGCCCGAACATGGCGCGGACAAGCGCCAGAAGGAGTGGACGCGGGTGCTGGACGCGCTGGCCGAGCACTACGAGAAGTTGCCGAAGGAAGGCGGCGTGTTCGCGCGTCGAGCCGCCAACGCCCTGGGCGCCGTGCCCGCGTTCTCCATCTGGGACTTCGACCGGCTGCTGATGCGGAACCGGCTCACGAGGCTGTTCTTCCAGCGCTCGGATGACTTCTACCTGGCGGACCCGCTGGCGGTGCGGGACCTGCTGGAGGCGCCGCAGATTCACGTGCAGGCGCTCGCGTTCCGGCTCCTGGGGCGGGACTCACCGCGCGCGAGGGCGCTGGCGATGCTCAACCTGGACCTGCTCCAGGCCACGCTGCTGAGGCCCCTGCACCGGCGCACGCGGCACGCGGCCTTCGCCGCGCTGGCCAACGCGGCGTTGCATGATGTGGAGGCCGCGAGGATGTTGCTGCCCCGGATGCGAGACACCTTCGCGCTGCCGGACAAGCGCTATCCGAAGGAGGCCCTGGTGGAGCTGCTGGCGAAGGTGCTCACGCGCTGGCCGGAGCTGCGAGGCCCGTCGGAGACTCCGCGAGTCTTCTCCGCGTCCACGAAGGAGGCCCTGTCATGACGGTGGTCGACCTCCTCTACGCGACGCCGTCGGTCTTCGAGTCCACGCGGGAGCGCGCGCTGTTGGGCTTGTCGGCGGACCAGCATCGGCCGGTGCGCTTCCACGCGAAGGTGGCGAAGGACGTGCTGCCGATACGGCTGGCGCTCCAGGCGCTCGGGCAGCTCATCTGGCAATCGGACGAGTGGAGCTCGGAGTGGATGGGGGGATTGATGGACCCCATCATCACCGTGCACCCGGACCGCGTCTTCTTCGAGGCGTTCAGTCAGGACCAGAGTTCGTACGGAATGGTCATCGTGGACCGGAGCTGCTTCGCGCCCGAGGGCGAGGTGCGCTGCGGCACCACCAACGTGGACTTCACCGCGTGGCTGTGGGCGGCGCTGGCGGAGATGCGCTCCAGCCGGGAGACACACCTGCGCGTGGGTGCGGAGGGCTTCGAGGTCCGCACGCAGGGCGCGGGAGGACGCTTCGAGCAGAAGGTGGAGGTGCCGGACGCGTGGGTGCGAGGCTTCCTCCAGCTCCAGGGCGGCATGGCGATGCCGGGCACAAAGCTGACGGTGAGGCCGGTGGACCTGCTATCGGCGGTGCGCTACCTCACCTTCACCAAGGCGAAGATGTCTCCCCGGGCGCTGCGCTACGTGCTCACTCCGGGTCAGGACGCGAAGCTGGTGCTGGAGCCGTGGGAGCACGAAGTGCCGTTGCGTGGCGCGACGCATGGCTCCACGGAGCCGCGCACGGTGCGCACGTGGGGTCGGCGGAGGCTGCGGCTGCTGGAGCCATTGCTGCCGTACGCGGACAAGGTGGACATCTACCTGAAGGGCCGGGCACTGCCGCACTTCTACGGGGTGCACCTGGGGCCGGGGGTTCGCTTCGTGCTCGGGCTGTCGGGGTGGACGGAGAACCGGTGGACGGGCACGGCGGGGATGGACCTGCTGCTGGAGCCGGGGCAGGACAGCGAGCTGACGGAGCGGGTGCTCGGGTTGTTGCGTGAGCGCGTGCACGCCTCCACGGACGAGGTCGCGCGGGCGCTGGGCGTGAGCAAGGCACAAGCGGCGGAGGCATTGGCGACACAGTGCGCGGCGGGGCGGGCGGTGTTCGACGTGGAGGCGCGGCACTGGCGGCACCGCGAGCTGTTCGCCACGCCCGTGAACCTGGGCCGGCTGTATCCACCGGATGTGCGGCGCGAGGAAGCCGAGCGCCTGGTGGCGGCGGACGCGGTGAAGGTGACGTCGGAGACGACGCGCGAGACACGCAAGGTGCGCAAGCTGCCGACGCCCGAGGGCGCGGTGGTGCGCGAGGTGGTCCACCGCGACTGGGTGGTGCACGGGCACGTGGGGCCGCAGCGGGACGTGGAGCTGGTGTTGAACGACGAGGACCGGCTCCTCTTCGGCAAGTGCGGCTGTGAGTACTTCCGCGAGCACCTGATGAACCAGGGGCCGTGCGCGCACCTGCTGGCGTTGCTGCGGCTGGCGAAGGCGCGGCGCAAGGAGTTGGCGAGCTCGGTGCCGTCTTCGGCCGAGGCGCTCGCGGTGAGCACGGCGGGAGCGGCGGCGCGGCGACCCAGGAACGAGGACGCCGACACGGACGAGGCGGACGACACCGAGGCGCTTGACGAGGACGGCGGCGATGACGATAACCGGTGATGCTCTCGGGAAGGGCCCGGGCTCGCGGATGAGCCGTCGGTGCCGTGGTGTTTCGCCGCGGCGGTGTTCTGTCTCCTTCTCTTCTCCAGGGTCCCAGCGTACGGAACGCAGGGAACCCCGGGTCCAGCGCCTCGCAGGTCGTCCCCTGGCCCCTCCCGGAGCACCATGAGCTGGCTCGATTGGTTCAAGGGGCTGTTCTCCCCCAAGCCGGTGACCCGCGACGTCGCGCGGTTGGATGCGTCCGAGCGAGATGCGCGAGGCCGTCCGGCGGACGTGGTGCGCGAGACGGTGGCCACGTCGGGGCCGCTGAAGCCCGGGCACCTGCGACAGATTCTGCGGGACGCGCGGCTGTTGCCCAAGGGCAAGCGCGTCTACACGCGGAAGCGCAAGCGGCTCTTCGCGGCGACCGAGGCGCGGCGTTTCTTCTCCACGGCGTTCCGGACGCGGAACCGGAACGTGCGCGATTTGCTGCCGGACGAGGCGCAGCTCGCGCGGTACGGGTTGCCGGTGTGGCGCACGGAGGAGGACGTGGCCACGGCGCTGCGTATCTCCGTGGGGCAGTTGCGGCACTACTCGACGCACCGGGCGCGGGAGCGCGTGTCGCACTACGTGACGTTCTCGGTGCCGAAGCGTTCGGGGGGCGTGCGGCTGTTGCATGCGCCGAAGCGGAGGCTCAAGGCGCTGCAGCGAAGGTTGCTGGCGGTGCTGGTGTCGAAGCTGCCGGTGAGTGCGCAGGCACACGGCTTCGTGACGGGGCGCTCCATCAAGACGGGAGCGGCGCCACACGTGGGCAAGCGGGTGGTGTTGAAGCTGGACCTGAAGGACTTCTTTCCGTCGGTGACGGTGAACCGGGTGCGAGGGTTGTTGTTGGCCTTCGGGTATGGCTATCCGGTGGCGGCGACGCTGGCCGTGTTGATGACGGAGGCGGAGCGTCAACCGGTGGAGGTGGAGGGGACGGTGTTCCATGTGCCGGTGGGGCCACGAGTCTGCGTGCAGGGTGCGCCGACGAGTCCGGGGCTGTGCAACGCGGTGCTGACGCGGTTGGACCGGAGGCTGGCGGGCCTGTCGCGCAGGTATGGGTATACGTACACGCGTTATGCGGATGACCTGACGTTCTCGGGAGATGACCTGGGGGCGCTGGAGAAGGTGCGGGCGCTGGCCGCGAAGTACGTGACGGAAGAGGGCTTCGAGGTGAACCGTGAGAAGACGCGCGTGATGCGTCGGGGTGGGCGTCAGCGAGTCACGGGAGTCACGGTGAACGAGGGGCTGGGGTTGTCGCGGGAGGAGCGGCGCAAGCTGCGCGCGATGATTCACCAGGAGGACCGGGACGGTGGGGATGCGAAGCGCGGTGCGCGCATCGATGGGATGTTGGCGTATGTGGGGATGTTGAATCCCGAGCAGGCGGCTCGCCTCGCGAGGCGACGCAAGCCGCGGGGTGGGTGAGTCGCTGGACGGATTGAGGTGTGTGGTTTCGCAACCCCGCACCTGGAACTGAGGGGTTTTCCACTGCGGGGCGCGCGGGCGGTTTGTGGGTTGAGGAGGTGACCCTTTACATCGGGCGCCCCACCCTCACAGGAGTTGCGCCATGGCGACTGCCACCCGCTTCGCATTCACGCAGCCGAGCTCACCTGGGACCGAGTTCATCATCGAGCTGACGGACGACCAGACGATCAACCATGCACGGAAGATTCTCTCCGGCGAGGAGCAGAACGAAGTCCACGTGCATGGGCGAATCATCAAGAGGACGCAGCCGTACAATCCGAAGTTCTCGTTCCATCTGGACCCGACGACCATCCGGTTCTTCGCGATGGCCATCGAGGTCTGCGACGCGAACATGGTGTACGTGGAGGACCACCTGGATGAAGCGGGAGGTGCCTTCCTGCCGGGCAGCCACTGGTGCCCGTGGGACTCCAGGCTCACGCGCGAAGTGAAGTAGCGAGCGGCCTCGACGGGCCTCATGCCTCGGTTGAGCGCGGCTAACGCGGTCCGAGGGTGAGGCCCCGAGAGGAGGCGAGCCTGACGGTACAGTGGGTGGTCATGAGTGACCTTCCGTCTGTCCCGGGGCTGGTGGCGCCGCGCTGGCTGTATCTGCATGGGTTCGCGTCGGGGCCTGACTCGACCAAGGGAGTGGCCGTGGCGAGGCACTTCGAGGCGCGAGGCCACCACGTCGCGAGGCTGAACCTGCGAGTGCCCTCGATGGAGCAGCTCCGGTTGAGCGCGATGTTGGAGACGGTGCGAGCGGCGCTGGGGGAGAAGGAGGACCGGGCGGTGCTGTTCGGCTCCAGCCTGGGAGGCCTGACGGCGGCGAGAATCGCCGCGGAGGATGCGAGGGTGTGTGGGCTGGTGTTGCTGGCGCCGGCATTCCATGTGGTTCCGCAGTTGCGGAAGCGGATGGGTGAGGCGGCGTGGGGGCACTGGAAGACGTCGGGTTGGATTGAGACGGACGACTTCGCGGAGAAGCGCAAGGTGCGCATCCACTCGGGGTTCATCGAGGATGCGGAGGCGGTGGACGCGCGCACGGGAGGTTGGCCGGACGTGCGGGTGCCGACGCTGTTGATTCACGGGAAGGCGGACGACACCTGTGACATCCGTTACTCGCGCCAGTGGGCGGAGGGACGGAGGCATGTGCGGATGGTGGAGGTGGAGGACGGCCACGAGCTGACCGCGTCCCTGCCCCGCATCCTCGCGGAGTCGGAAGAGTTCCTGCGACCCTGGGGGGCGTGACGGAGAGGACTATCCCTCGAAGGTCTCCCATCCCCCTGGAGGCGGAGGGAACCCGAGCGCGTCCAGACACTCGCGAGCCTGGAGGACCCAGCCTGGCTCCATGAGAAGGTCCGCGGGGGCACCTGTCACCGAATCGGAGAGTGCTTGTACTTGGGGAGCGGCGGCGCGAAAGCGTTCCGCATCAGGGCTCCCCCATGCTTTTTCACAGAACGCCGCGAGGGACGCGACGCGGGTGTTAAGCGCCAGTCGCAGCTCCGAGGGTGGGGCCTGCATGCACCAGCGTGCGTAGAGACGGGGTGCGGCCATCACGCTCAGAAGATTGAGCGCCTCGGCCACCAAGACGGCTTCCTGCTCCCAAGAAGGCTCACCCACAGAAGGGCCCCAGTCGGGCGTCGAAGGGTAGCGTCTGGAACAGGAGCGCCTTGCCTGTAACGGACTCACCACTCAAGCATGTGTAGACGGCCCATCCCTTGATCGCGAGATTCTCCATGCCCTCGATGAAGCAGTAGGGGCATCTTCCTTCGCCGCAGCTCGAAACGAAGCACGCCGTGCCTCCGCACATGACGGACGCGGGCCATCCACGCTTGATGCATGCAGGGGCCTTTGTCATGGGAGGCTCCGCATGTGCGGTCGGTATTCGCACGACGCCGAGGACGCTGAAGCCCATCAGCAGGGACATCAACATCCTTCTCGCATGTCGCTGCACCTGGGCTCCTTCATCCGAACCGACTGCGAGAGTCTACCATTCAGAAGTGGCTCTCTGGCTCCAGGGCTGCGGCACAGGAAGGTCCGGAGGCATCTACCTCTGGATGCGGACATCGAAGAAATCCAAAGTCCTCTCCGCCAGTCGAAGCGGGCTTTTCAATCCGCGCCCCAGGAGATCACGCGGAGCGACTGCACGGCGAGAGTCACGCAGCACACGCTGACGTTTCAACCCACGCTCCTCGCGGTCACGAGGAGCGACAGTGGCTCAAGCGCGAGGCAATCCCCGGCATCGGGTTTCAACCCACGCTCCTCGCGGTCACGAGGAGCGACATGACGGTTCGAGAGTACGTCCTGGAGCTCAAGTTTCAACCCACGCACCTCGCGGTCACGAAGAGCGACCAGCGCCCCGTGGTGGACGCCACGCGCATAGCCGTTTCAACCCACGCTCCTCGCGGTCACGAGAAGCGACCGGGGCGGAGAACTTGTCACCCAGCTCGAATTGGTTTCAACCCACGCTCCTCGCGGTCACGAGGAGCGACCGTCTCCACATACTGTGGCGAGGGGAAGCCATCGTTTCAACCCACGCTCCTCGCGGTCACGAGGAGCGACGAAGTATTGATGCTGCTCGGGATGACCGGGAGCGGGTTTCAACCCACGCTCCTCGCGGTCACGAGGAGCGACGAGAGCGGGACAGGCGCCGTGAGGGCTCGCTGGCGTTTCAACCCACGCTCCTCGCGGTCACAAGGAGCGACTGGGCTCCAGCGGGTAGTCGAGGCTGGTGGTGTTGTTTCAACCCACGCTCCTCGCGGTCACGAGGAGCGACACGAGGGCGTCGGCGTCCTCTTCGGACATGGTCTGTTTCAACCCACGCTCCTCGCGGTCACGAGGAGCGACCAGCTCCGCCCTGGGCTTGGCGATGAGGTTGCGGAGTTTCAACCCACGCTCCTCGCGGTCACGAGGAGCGACCTTCGCCCGGCAGGTGGCTGCCTTCGTCGGTGCGACGTTTCAACCCACGCTCCTCGCGGTCACGAGGAGCGACCGCGGCGCTCGCGCAGCGCGTCCGGCAGCTCCATGTTTCAACCCACGCTCCTCGCGGTCACGAGGAGCGACCGCGGCGCTCGCGCAGCGCGTCCGGCAGCTCCATGTTTCAACCCACGCTCCTCGCGGTCACGAGGAGCGACGGGGTTCCTGCGCCACCGCTATGCGTGCTGGGAGTTTCAACCCACGCTCCTCGCGGTCACGAGGGGCGACGACTGAGCTCGACTGCTACCGCGCGTGGATGGCGTTTCAACCCACATTCCTCGCGGTCACGAGGAGCGACCTCCGAGAGTGGTGGGCACCGGGTCCAGCTTCGCCAGTTTCAACCCACGCTCCTCGCGGTCACGAGGAGCGACCCCGAAGGTGGCGCGGTCCACAACTGGGCATGCGTTTCAACCCACGCTCCTCGCGGTCACGAGGAGCGACGTGCGGCGTCAGCGGCCCCAGCGACCCGCCCGATGTTTCAACCCACGCTCCTCGCGGTCACGAGGAGCGACCTGGCCGAGGTAGCGGGCTGCCGTCGTCACCTCATCGTTTCAACCCACGCTCCTCGCGGTCACGAGGAGCGACCTCCCGGGTGGAGGCGCGTAATCAACACGTCGTTGTTTCAACCCACGCTCCTCGCGGTCACGAGGAGCGACGGCTACGTACCAGTACTGATAGCAGCGCAAAGGTTTCAACCCACGCTCCTCGCGGTCACGAGGAGCGACCGTGTACTCCCACGTCGCGAGCGGCACGCCAGGTTTCAACCCACGCTCCTCGCGGTCACGAGGAGCGACTCTCCACCTCCACGCGGGTGGCGTACTCCGAGTCGTTTCAACCCACGCTCCTCGCGGTCACGAGGAGCGACAACCACGCGAAGAAGCTCTACGACGTGGCGGTGTTTCAACCCACGCTCCTCGCGGTCACGAGGAGCGACCTTGGTGGGCCTCCGCGAGCTGGAGGCTCCACCGGTTTCAACCCACGCTCCTCGCGGTCACGAGGAGCGACCAACCTGACCCGGCACTACTCCGGCGCCGTGACGGTGTTTCAACCCACGCTCCTCGCGGTCACGAGGAGCGACCACCCGGCCAACTCGATGCCGAGGACCAAGTCCCAGTTTCAACCCACGCTCCTCGCGGTCACGAGGAGCGACGAGACGCCCGAATCCCACATCCTCGCCGCGATCCTCGTTTCAACCCACGCTACTCGAACGAGGAGAACGTCCCTGGATTCGAGTTTCAACCCACGCTCCTCGCGGTCACGAGGAGCGACTGTTGGACTCCGCTACGTGGAGCTGCGCCGGGTTGTTTCAACCCACGCTCCTCGCGGTCACGAGGAGCGACCGCATTAGTCGCAGTTGGTCGGGCTGTAGTCGGTGTTTCAACCCACGCTCCTCGCGGTCACGAGGAGCGACCTCATCGGCGTCGACGACGAAGATTGTCGGTTGGTTTCAACCCACGCTCCTCGCGGTCACGAGGAGCGACCAGGCTCTCGAACAGTCTGCTACCTGGAGAGGGTTTCAACCCACGCTCCTCGCGGTCACGAGGAGCGACCCGCGCCGGCTCGGGTCATCGGGTCGTCGACTCCGTTTCAACCCACGCTCCTCGCGGTCACGAGGAGCGACGCCCCGCCTTCCGCAACACAGCCTCGGCATCACGTTTCAACCCACGCTCCTCGCGGTCACGAGGAGCGACTTCGGCCCTGCGGGCTTCGCAGTCTTCTTCCCCGGTTTCAACCCACGCTCCTCGCTGTCACGAGGAGCGACCACTCGTGGCGTCCTCGCCGTAGTACGACGTGAGGTTTCAACCCACGCTCCTCGCGGTCACGAGGAGCGACCTTCGAGGTTGGTGATGAGCCGGGCCGGGCGTACTACGTTTCAACCCACGCTCCTCGCGGTCACGAGGAGCGACACGTTCCATCGTCCCTCCGTGGCAGGACTTCGACTGGTTTCAACCCACGCTCCTCGCGGTCACGAGGAGCGACAGTCATGCCCGAGCCTGCCGCGCCCGAGATGGTATTTCAACCCACGCTCCTCGCGGTCACGAGGAGCGACAGGACACGGGTTCGGTTGCGGATGTGGTGCCGGCAGTTTCAACCCACGCTCCTCGCGGTCACGAGGAGCGACCTCCGCCGCGCATGCTGCGAGGGCACCGACACCCTGTTTCAACCCACGCTCCTCGCGGTCACGAGGAGCGACTTGTGACGCCGGACTTGGTCCGGATGCGGTTGTTGTTTCAACCCACGCTCCTCGCGGTCACGAGGAGCGACTGCGGTTCAACGCCAGTGCCGGCATCGTGACGAAGTTTCAACCCACGCTCCTCGCGGTCACGAGGAGCGACTGCCCTCCCCGGCGTACCACGCGTCCGGCAACATGTTTCAACCCACGCTCCTCGCGGTCACGAGGAGCGACGAGCGGAGGGTCATCCCATCCCCCGGCACAGGTAGTTTCAACCCACGCTCCTCGCGGTCACGAGGAGCGACACTCGCCCACGCTGCGTCGGGGTCGCCTGCTGGTTTCAACCCACGCTCCTCGCGGTCACGAGGAGCGACTCTGCACTCCGGCCGTGTACCCAGCGGCGCCGGGTTTCAACCCACGCTCCTCGCGGTCACGAGGAGCGACACCCCACCGCGCGACTCACACGCAGCACTGGAGGTTTCAACCCACGCTCCTCGCGGTCACGAGGAGCGACACTTGGCCGAATCGACCTCCTCCGGTTGCTCGGGTTTCAACCCACGCTCCTCGCGGTCACGAGGAGCGACTACACCGGGCGCAGCATCGACCCCACGGTGATGCTGTGTTTCAACCCACGCTCCTCGCGGTCACGAGGAGCGACTCAGACGTACCACCCCAAGGAGCATCACCCATGTTTCAACCCACGCTCCTCGCGGTCACGAGGAGCGACCGCGGGCCTCAAGGCGTCCGAACTCAAGGAGAAGGTTTCAACCCACGCTCCTCGCGGTCACGAGGAGCGACCTGGCTGACTCGGACGCAGTGCTCGGCCACCGAGTAGTTTCAACCCACGCTCCTCGCGGTCACGAGGAGCGACGCCGGCGCGCGTAGGTCTCGTGACTCTCCTCGGGGTTTCAACCCACGCTCCTCGCGGTCACGAGGAGCGACTTCCCCGCCTCTCGCGTCACGGACGGGGCACGGGAAGTTTCAACCCACGCTCCTCGCGGTCACGAGGAGCGACCACCGTGCCAGACGAGGGGGAGGACGCATGACAGGGCGTTTCAACCCACGCTCCTCGCGGTCACGAGGAGCGACCTCCTCCGAATGCTTCGCGGAGAGAAACTCCTCGTTTCAACCCACGCTCCTCGCGGTCACGAGGAGCGACTACAGCTGGCGGTCCACGGGAGACATGGTGAGGTTTCAACCCACGCTCCTCGCGGTCACGAGGAGCGACTACATCGAATCCCGTTCTATGCAGCCGCAAATGAGGTTTCAACCCACGCTCCTCGCGGTCACGAGGAGCGACCACCCTCACCTCCGGGCGCGTCACCGGGAACCCGTTTCAACCCACGCTCCTCGCGGTCACGAGGAGCGACGACATGGCACCCACGCAAGCACAGGTAAGCGCGGTTTCAACCCACGCTCCTCGCGGTCACGAGGAGCGACGACATCGTCAGCGGGCCCGCCACCGAGTCGATGTTTCAACCCACGCTCCTCGCGGTCACGAGGAGCGACGAGCGCGACGCTGGCGCCCGGTGCCGTGCGTAGGTTTCAACCCACGCTCCTCGCGGTCACGAGGAGCGACAGCCGCTCGCGGAGAAGACGCTCTGGCGCATCGCGGTTTCAACCCACGCTCCTCGCGGTCACGAGGAGCGACGCGGCCTGTGCCTCGTCGTCCGTCAGACTCGGGTTTCAACCCACGCTCCTCGCGGTCACGAGGAGCGACTCCAACCCTCCGGCCGCTCCGGAGAGTTCGACGTTTCAACCCACGCTCCTCGCGGTCACGAGGAGCGACGACCCCACGTGAGAAACTCGGCGACGTTCTCCAGGTTTCAACCCACGCTCCTCGCGGTCACGAGGAGCGACACGGGCTCCGAGGCCACGCTCATCCGCGAGGGGTTGTTTCAACCCACGCTCCTCGCGGTCACGAGGAGCGACCGCGCTGCGGGAGCGGGAGGTTTGAGCCGTACGAGTTTCAACCCACGCTCCTCGCGGTCACGAGGAGCGACAACGCGAATTCAACCGTGTTCGCGACGGAGACTCGGTTTCAACCCACGCTCCTCGCGGTCACGAGGAGCGACTGCGTGCGGCGGCGGGGCCACCCATCCGCGCAGTTTCAACCCACGCTCCTCGCGGTCACGAGGAGCGACCGCCCATCTGCTCGGCCGCCGACATCGCCAACAAGTTTCAACCCACGCTCCTCGCGGTCACGAGGAGCGACCCCATGGCCGTAACGGTGCTGTCCCCGAGCGGTGTTTCAACCCACGCTCCTCGCGGTCACGAGGAGCGACAGACTGCATCCAGCCCCGCGAGTGCCGCCGCTGAGTTTCAACCCACGCTCCTCGCGGTCACGAGGAGCGACACGCCTCCCCGCTGGCTTCGACCTGGATGAAGACGTTTCAACCCACGCTCCTCGCGGTCACGAGGAGCGACCAAGGAGCGCCTCGGCCAACTCCAGTCCCGCTGGGGTTTCAACCCACGCTCCTCGCGGTCACGAGGAGCGACGCCGTCCGCTGCTGTGTAGATGCGGCTCCACGACGTTTCAACCCACGCTCCTCGCGGTCACGAGGAGCGACCACGGTCGACGGCCGCCAGCAGAGGCACGACACGTTTCAACCCACGCTCCTCGCGGTCACGAGGAGCGACTGTTGAGCATGACCCAGAAGGGCTGGGCGGTCCGGTTTCAACCCACGCTCCTCGCGGTCACGAGGAGCGACGACGTCGCAAAGCATGCTGCGCAAGGCCAACGGTGTTTCAACCCACGCTCCTCGCGGTCACGAGGAGCGACTGTGGCGCGCGGACCGTGCCGCCGCTTGGAGAGAGTTTCAACCCACGCTCCTCGCGGTCACGAGGAGCGACGCCTATACGGGCGAAGCATGGTGTACCTCGGAGGTTTCAACCCACGCTCCTCGCGGTCACGAGGAGCGACCGAGCGCCTGCACGACATCACCGAGGCAGACGCGTTTCAACCCACGCTCCTCGCGGTCACGAGGAGCGACATGGCTACGGCTCCGGAGTGGCGACAGGTGCTGTTTCAACCCACGCTCCTCGCGGTCACGAGGAGCGACGGCGGGTCCACTGCGGCCGAGTCCACCACCGCACGTTTCAACCCACGCTCCTCGCGGTCACGAGGAGCGACAAGTCGCTGCGACACCGGACGCGTTGTCGGCGGTTTCAACCCACGCTCCTCGCGGTCACGAGGAGCGACTGTCCGACGAGGGAGTTCACCGGACCGGCTCCAGGTTTCAACCCACGCTCCTCGCGGTCACGAGGAGCGACTGGGGCAGCTTCACGACCTGGAGCGACCTGGTTCGGTTTCAACCCACGCTCCTCGCGGTCACGAGGAGCGACATTGGAGAGGACCTCCAACGTGCGTCCGGCCAGCACGAAGCGTTTCAACCCACGCTCCTCGCGGTCACGAGGAGCGACGGCCGAGGTCGCCCATCGCGCTCTTGTACGCTTCGGTTTCAACCCACGCTCCTCGCGGTCACGAGGAGCGACCGTGTCGGTGCTTGAGGGCGTGGGGTACACCACGTTTCAACCCACGCTCCTCGCGGTCACGAGGAGCGACCTACGTGCGCGCCGAACTCAACAAGTTGTCGTTGTTTCAACCCACGCTCCTCGCGGTCACGAGGAGCGACCGCCCCGAACTGGAAGAGTTCGGCGGTGGCCTTGTTTCAACCCACGCTCCTCGCGGTCACGAGGAGCGACGACAACGGCAAGTTCCTCCAGCATCCACACCGGGTTTCAACCCACGCTCCTCGCGGTCACGAGGAGCGACCACATCGTCTTCTCAGCGAGCGGCCTCTTCCTCTCGTTTCAACCCACGCTCCTCGCGGTCACGAGGAGCGACGTGTACGGCGTCGTGCCCGGCTTGTACTGCGATGTGTTTCAACCCACGCTCCTCGCGGTCACGAGGAGCGACTGTCCAAGTCCCGGTGCCGCGACCGCATCCCGATGTTTCAACCCACGCTCCTCGCGGTCACGAGGAGCGACAACTTCTCCGACCTCTGGGACGGCATCAGTTCCGCGGTCGTTTCAACCCACGCTCCTCGCGGTCACGAGGAGCGACCTGATTCGCCAGGACGCGGGCCTCCCCTTCGTGTCGTTTCAACCCACGCTCCTCGCGGTCACGAGGAGCGACATCTGGTGCCTTCATTCGGCCCACCGATGTGCGGTTTCAACCCACGCTCCTCGCGGTCACGAGGAGCGACTGCCTCGGGGAGACCCAGCCGGGCCGCATCCTCGGTTTCAACCCACGCTCCTCGCGGTCACGAGGAGCGACGCCACGCCCATCCGTTCCGCAACGCAATCGTAGACTGTGTTTCAACCCACGCTCCTCGCGGTCACGAGGAGCGACAGTCCGGCGCAGGCGCGGGCGTCTCCACTCGTTGTTTCAACCCACGCTCCTCGCGGTCACGAGGAGCGACCCTTCACGACGGCAGGGAATCCCGCCGCCTTGCTGTTTCAACCCACGCTCCTCGCGGTCACGAGGAGCGACTCGGTCGGGCTATCCGAGCCGAAAGGTTCGATGCGAATGTTTCAACCCACGCTCCTCGCGGTCACGAGGAGCGACCAAGCTGGTGGATGGCATCTGCGCCGCGTGCTCGTTTCAACCCACGCTCCTCGCGGTCACGAGGAGCGACCTCCTGCGGCTCGACATCCCAGACGTCAGTGGTGTTTCAACCCACGCTCCTCGCGGTCACGAGGAGCGACGTCGGGGCTCGGTCGTCATGCGTCCTCCTCAGGGTTTCAACCCACGCTCCTCGCGGTCACGAGGAGCGACTCCGGATGCTCCTCGTACCAGGAGAGGGACGGCCAGTTTCAACCCACGCTCCTCGCGGTCACGAGGAGCGACACGGCCAGTTCAGCGGCGGTTTTCTTTAGGTTCTCGTTTCAACCCACGCTCCTCGCGGTCACGAGGAGCGACCCCAACACGAGGTTACAGACAGGTGATGAACGCTAAGTTTCAACCCACGCTCCTCGCGGTCACGAGGAGCGACTCGGGGTGCCGACTTCCCGTGGACTACCGCATCTGGTTTCAACCCACGCTCCTCGCGGTCACGAGGAGCGACTGGCCCGCGTGGCGCACTTCCGAGGGCGTCTTGTTGTTTCAACCCACGCTCCTCGCGGTCACGAGGAGCGACCAGTACCAGTAACTCTCACGTATGGGTTTGGATTGTTTCAACCCACGCTCCTCGCGGTCACGAGGAGCGACGACGAGCCGTATGCCGACGCGGAGCTGCCAGGAGGGTTTCAACCCACGCTCCTCGCGGTCACGAGGAGCGACGACGAGCCGTATGCCGACGCGGAGCTGCCAGGAGGGTTTCAACCCACGCTCCTCGCGGTCACGAGGAGCGACCACGTTTGTTCACCCACTCGGCTTGTGTGAACCAGTTTCAACCCACGCTCCTCGCGGTCACGAGGAGCGACTCTGCCCTTCCAAGTTACCAGAACTCCAAGGGAATCCAGCCGCTTCGCGCGAACCTGGCTCCACTCGAGTCACCCGGCCCGAGTCGGCGGCTCCAAACCCCGCGCAACCTCTGAAGACTATTGGAGCTTTCAAAGAACGCGAACCTCCGACGAAGCCCACACCAGCACAGGTCCGCGCGCCCCATTCAGGGCACGCGAGCAACTCAGAGGATGAGCGGTCCCTCAACATCCAGTGGAATCCTCGCGCCATGATGCTCCGTCTTCCGAGCGACATCTTCGCTCAGGAAATAGAACCGCAGGCTGTCGCTCGCATCATCCAGCTCCGCGAGCAGCCGTGCGCGCAGGACCACCCAGTCCTTCGGCTCCAGCACGCACTCGAAGACCGAATACTGCACCCGGACGCCATGGTCCTTGCACGCCCGAGCAATCCGCCGGAGCCGCCGTGGCCCCTCCGCGTCGGAGACCCGGACGTCGTAACACACGAGCACGGTGACCTTTCTCACTCAGCGCACCGCGAACGGAGGATAGCCATCCAGCTCGCCCCGGAGCGCCCGAGCCAGCAGCAATGCCTGCAGATGGGGAACCAATCCCCAGCTCGTCTGCTGCCCCAGGAACACATGCTGGACCTCCGCCTGCTTCGCGCCCTGGTACGCCACAAGGAACGTCTTGCGCGCGTCGTCCTTGAGCATCACCGCTCCCGCCGCCTCCGTCCTGAAGTCCTCCGGCTTGAGCTGTCCCCGGTTCACCAGGGAGAAGACCAACCGGTCCACCACGGGCGCGCGGAGCTCCTCCATCAAGTCCAGCGCGAGTGACAGCCGCCCAGGCCGGTCCTCATGGAGAAACCCCACCGCGGGGTCCAACCCCACGCCCGCTAGCGCCCCCGCGCAGTCCTGCACCAGCAAGGCATACCCAAAGGACAGCAGCGCATTCAGCGGGTCCCGCGGAGGCCGCCGGTTCCGACCATCGAACACGAACCGCCGAGCGTCCCCCTTCAGCAAGTCCGGGAACACCTCGAAGTAGTCCCGCGCCGCGATGCCCTCCAGCCCTCGCACCTGCTCCAGGTCCTCCGTCCGCTCCAGCGCACGAAGATGCCCGGAGAGTCGACGAGCCGCCTCCTCCAGTGCCGCCTTCCGCTCCTCCACCGCATCCCGACGCGCATGCAGCAGGAATTGACGAGCATTCCCCAACTTCCCCACAACCATCGCCCGAGCGATGGCCAGCGTGCGAACCCCGTCATCCGCCACACGGAACTGCGCGCGCCGCAAGAGCACGTTGCCGCCAGGCATCCCCTCGACTCGCGCCAGGAACCGTCCCGTCATCCCGAAGAACGACACGTGAATCCCCGCCTCCACGCAACTCTCCAGGAGCTCCGGCGTCATCCACGCGCGGGCCAGACACACCACCGAGCGCAGATGCCGTAAAGGCACCTCCGCCTTCTTCTCGTCCTGAATCGTCACCACCACGCGCTCGCCCTCCTTGTTCAGACGGGTGCCCTCCACGGTGATGAACAGCGTATTGAGCGCGGTCGTCATGTCTGCCCTCCGCCAGTGACACGCCAAAGCCCGTTCTTCAGAGGTCCACGGACTCCACTATCCGCCGCAAGTGCTCGGCAACGCGCCGCTGTCCCGCCGTGACGTGCGGCAGGCACAGCGGCTCCAGCGAGCACGACTCGCACTTCGGCGCCTTCGGCACCACGGGCACATCGCGCCGCTCCAACAGTTCGTGCATCCGCGCGATGGCCTCCTCCGTCCGAGCCCGAAGTCGCACATCGAACGAGACAGCCTGTCGCCGGTGCTGCGCGCCATAGAAGAGCGCGCCCTCGGGGACAGCGACGCCGTGCATCTCCTCCAGACACAGCGCCTGGGCACAGAGCTGCACGGCGTCCGCGTCGTGCGACTTCCGCCGCCCACGCTTCACTTCCACAGGGTACGGCCGCCAGCCGGTGGGGCTGGCGGGGTCCGGGTGGTACTCGACCAGGTCCGCGCGGCCCGTGAGTCGCAGCCGTGAACAGCCCAGTCGAACCGCACGCTCCACGCGACGGCCCGGCCGGGCATCATGACCGGGAAGGTCCACCCGCTCATGGAGCAGCCGACCCAGCGCGGTGTTCACATCCTCCCGCCACAGTTGTTCGACATGGATGAGCGCGGCCTGCCGTTCGCAGAACAGCAGGTGCTGCAAGGCGGACAGCGCCACCCACGTCTCACGGGTGTCACTCATCCCGCCAGGTCCATCACCTCGATGCCTTCGGGCAGCTTCGCCGTGTCCACCGTCACCGAGTAGTCCGTGAACGCCCGAGCGGGCTTCTCCGGCTGCACGGGAGCAATCCGGACGCGGTCGAACAGGGCATGCGCGGGCGCATTGCCCAGCTCGGAGCCGTGCTTGAAGACGATGACCTTGCGCATGGACATCAGTCCGCGCGCGGCGCTGCGGTCCAATTCGAACATGTTCGCGAAGGCCTTGAACAACAGCTCCAGGTCCACCTGGTTGAACTTCGTTTGCTTCGCGAGGTGCGGGGAGATGAAGCCGTGTGCGCGATACAGCCCGTAGGGCACGGTGCTCTTTCGCCCCATGGTGCGGTTGTCTCCACCCTGTTTCTCTGCATCCTCCTCTCTGGCAACGGCCATGCGTGTGATGGCGTGCTCCTGCGAGACGATGGGACTCACCGAGCGGGCGAAGGTGAGCTGCACGGGTCCTCGCACCTGCCCCGCGTTGGCACCCGTGGACATGACGGCGCCGAAGGTGCGGACGTCGAAGAATGTTTTGCACATCCAGTCGCGTCCCTTCTCGACCTCTGAGCCCTGGGCCTTACCCGCATCCTTGCGCTTCTTGCCGTCCTTGGGCTTCTCGTTCAGGTCGATTCCCAGGTCCTTGTATGCGTCGTTGATGGACACGTTCAGGATGGCCTTCTCCTTCACGAAGATGTCGAACCCTGGCTTCTTCTCCTGGGTGAGCTGGATGAAGTTGCGTACCTTGCGCTTGAGGCTCACGTCGGTCACCAGCCCATGGCCCGTCTCCGGGTCGATGCGCGGCAGGTTGCCCGCGTCGGGGTCACCATTGGGATTGCCGTCTTGGACATCGAACAGCAGGACGAAATCGTGGCGGTTTCTGAGTTCGGTCATGGCGTTCTCGCTCTCGGGCATGCGTGGAAGCAAAAAACTCATCAATCGGCGGAGTCAGAAGATTCATCGTTCGAGGACTGGGCCTCGGAAGGAGAACGCTTGGCGAAAAGTGCCTCGCGTTGGTGGTAGTAGCCCACGGCAAAAAGCCCCTGTTCCTCCAGATGGAGGAATCGCGGGAAGGTTTTTGAATCGAGCAAAGTCACCACTTCACCCTTGATGTTCTCCAGCCATTTTCCCGAACCCTTCCTCTCTGCCTCTGCCTTTGAGAGATGATGCACGGAGAGTTGGAGGAGCCGAGGGAAGACAGCGACAGGATTCCGAGAGGCCGCACCGAAGTAGCGATCCCGAATGGTGGCGTTGAGGTCTTTTCCCAGCGCAGCGATCTGCAAGCGCTCCAGCACAGCGAAGAGACGACCCAGAACGTAAGGTTGGACCCGGCTGTCCTTGTCCAAAGACACAGTGACCTCCTGAGAAAAGGCACGGCTACGAATGAGGGTGGCCTTGATGAGCGCAACACGGAGACGGAGCTGCTCGTGCTCCAGTGTCCCTTCGGCGGGGGGAAGCCGGAGTCGGTCCAGGCATGCCGAGAGGAGCTGGTGCGGGAACGGATGTCCCCGGAGCGCGGCGCCCGTCATCCGGGTGGCGAGATCCGGCGACAACTCCTTGCCCGATGGCGCCTCCACGGCCTTGAGCAGTCGCCACACCGGGATGGGATGGTCGGTCTTCGCTTCGCCCAGGCGTAGGTCATCGAAGTAGCGACGGAGGTTCCTCTTCACGTCGCCGACACTTGTCCGGAACCAATCGCGCACGGCGACGCGGCCAGAGTTGCCCGCAAGCGTCACAGAGTAGAAGATTCGTTCGTCCAGTTCCCCAGGCTCCAGTCCGCGCAGGGGTGCCTCGAGGAAGAGCCGGAGATCCGCCTCCGTCGGGTCCACCCAGTTGAGCAGCAGGCTCTCCTGCTCCGCGGTGCTGTTCGTCCAGAACACCAGCACCGAGTCCTCCCCTAGCTTGATACCCTGTCGGTAGTGACGTTCCTCAGTTCTCTGAAGCAGGTGATTCAACGCGAGCATGCAACCCAGCGCAGCCTGCTGCGAGATGGGAGCATTCTCTCCTTGTTTGAGTCCATGGGAGTCAAAAGTGTCCGCATTGAAAGACACCAATGGCGCCCCCGCGCCTTGCGTTTGTGGAACGTTCTTGAGCTTAGGATGAGTCTTGACCAGCACAGCAGTCCTGCCAGTCACCAAGCACAGTCCAGTCCTCCCAACCGACGCCGCCTGCTCCCCTCGTCGCTCCCACCACGCGCGAACCTCCGGCAATTGGTGCACAGACGCCGAGTCCCCGACAACGAAGGCGAGCATCTCCGCCCCCGTCCATTCGTCTTCGGACCGCTCCGCGAGGGCCTTCGCACGCGCCTTCTCGTTCGCGAGGAACGCCTCCACAGCGCGCAGTTCGGGCACGTCTGTCTGGGCTACGGCCTCGCGTAGCAGCGTCAAGAAGGCCGCGAAGCGCACCGCGCCCTTCCCAGCCTTTCCCGTGCGCGTGGAGGGCTCTTCCTCCTCATGCCCCAGCACGTACTTCGAGTTGTCCACCAGGAAGCCCGCAGCGATGTTCACCGAGCGCGGCGGGATGCGGGGAATGAGCACGGGACGTCCCCGTCCCCGCTCATCCTGCGTCGGCACCAGGGCCAGGAACTTCCCCTCCGGACTCAGCTGAATCAGGAAGTCCACGGCCTTCCTCTCATAGAGCGGGTCATCCAGGAGTCCCCGCTCCTTCGCGAAGTCGTTGAGCGCCGTGAGCATCATGACGGACCTCCATTGCGTTCCAGCACCTGGTCCCACGTCGGCACCTGGAGCACGCCGTGGTCCAGGTACGCATCGAAGAACAGGGGCCGTGTCGCCGCGCCCGCGTCACCGAAGGCGAAGTCGTAGAACATGAGCCCCAACGGTCTGCGCCCCAGCCCCTCTTCCGAGGGACTCAAGTCCTCCCCCGCGGGCTCCACCCGGGCATCGAACTCGCGGCACCCCAGGTACGGCGCATGGAAGAACTGTCCCTTCTCCAATCGCCGCTCGAACATCTCCTCGAACTTGCGGACGTTGTCCTCGGCGCCCACCTTTCCGGGCACCAGGGTGAAGGACGCGGTCATGACGTAGTCCACGTCACGCAGCGCCACCGTGTTGCGTTGCGCGCGGTCCTCGTCCGCCGCGTAGTCGAACTTCCCCACCACCGCTCGGCTGTTCACCTCGTTGCGACGGAAGCTCGTCCACTTCACCGGCGCCAGGACGGCGATTTCATGGAGGTGCCAGCGAATCGCCGGCTTCCATAGGATGGCCTCCAGCACGCCTCTCGCCGCCGAGGGAGTCATGACCTCATAGCTGACCCGCTCGGCCTTCATCTCCGGCCGCGTGAAGCACGCAATGGGCCCGCTGGCACGCACGCGGAACCGTCTGCTCGCTGCTGTCTTCATCCACACCTCCAGAAGTCCATCAACCGGGGATGAGCACTCCCGGGTCGAGAATCCCCACCCGGGTCGGCACCAGGCCGAACTTCTCGTCGTACGCGGGCCCATGCTCCGGCCCGAGAAACACCACGGTGTCCGCGACGAACCGCGCCAGCTCGCGCGACACCCATGCCTCGCGCACCTTGCGCGGCACCGTGACCGTGAAGCGCTGCAAGGCCCGCAAGCGGTCTCGCGAGGGTCCCAGTTTCCGAAGCGCGTCGAGCAGCGGCTCGCAGCCCGCGTAGGGCACGATGACGGGAGCGCTCCACTTGTCCTCCACGAGCTTGAAGTGCTCGGAGACCGCCTCGAAGCGCAGTGCCTTGCGCATGTCCTGGATGCCCTTGCCGTCGCTGACCGCCGTGGCGTAGAGCCGCTCGAAGTAGCGCTTGAAGCTCTCGGGCGCGAACAGGTCCAGGTCCGGCCGCTGCGTCAGCATCGTCCTGGCGACGCCCAGCGCCGTCTGGAGGACTCCGCGAGGAGGCTCCGTCTCCGCCTCGAAGACGCGCAGCTCCCCGAGCCCCTCCAACAGGCCCTCGCGGTTGCACCGCCCCGCCGCCTGAGCGAGCGCCTCCAATCCCGCCATGCTCCGGTAGACGACGCGGAAGTCGAGGTCCACTCCCGCCTCCACCAACTGGGTCGCCACCAGTCGCACGGGCTCGCCGCGTTGCTTGAGTGCCTTGATGCGCGCGAGCACCGACGAGCGGTGCTCCGGACACATCAGCGCGGACAGGTGCAACGTCGTCCCAGGGTTCCCCAGCAGGGCCTCCACCTGCTCATAGAGCCCACGCGAATCGTCACGCCTGTGGACCACCGCGAGCACGTCCCGCTCTCGCGCCACGGCTTCGGCCAGCTCGGCGTAGGAGGTCTTCTCCCGTCCCTTGGGCCACTGGACCTTCACGCGGCGCAGGCGCTCGAACGCGCGCACCTCTGGCGGCACCAGCTCCCGAACGGTTGGGAACCCCATCGGAAAATCCGGCCGCCGTCCCAGCGCGGGCTGCGTCGCCGTGCAGATGACCACCGAGCAGCCGTAGTCCTCCACCAGGGTGCCCAGACCATCTAGGATGGTCGTCAGAAGCGCCGGCGGAAGCGTCTGCGCCTCGTCGAGCACGATGACGCTGTGAGCGATGTTGTGCAGCTTGCGGCACGCCGACGGGCGGTTCGCGAAGAGGCTCTCCAGGAGCTGCACGGTGGTGGTGACGACGACCGGCGCATTCCAGTTCTCACTGGCCACCCGGTTGCGCGCCGTCTCGCGTAGCGGGTCCACTGCGGAGTGGTGCTCGACGACCGCGCTTCCATGCGCGCCGAACGCTTCCCGGTACACAGCGGCGCTCTGCTCGATGATGGACGTATAGGGAATGGCGACGATGACGCGCCGAAGCCCGTGGGCTCGGGCATGCTCCAGCGCGAAGGCCATGGACGCGAGCGTCTTCCCACCGCCCGTGGGCACGGTGAGGCTGAAGACCCCCGGAGGACTCGGCGCCGCCACGAGCACGGCGGAGAGCACCTCACGACGAACGCGGTTCACCTCCGTGTCCAGGGCGCCACTCTGCTTGTGGTCCATGAAGGCGCGCAGAGCACTGGCGAGCTGCTCCAGCGTCACGCCGACCCGCCGCTCCGTGCCACGGGTGGCATCGAAGAACGCCTCGGTGTCGAGGAAGTCCGCATCACAGAGTGACGAGAAGAGCATCCGCGTCCAGAACTCGAGCCGGTGCGGCGGGAGCTTCAGCAGGGGCGCGACGGACAGCCCCGCCGGAGGCACTCGAAGGTCCTCGGGGATGCCCGGAGTCAGGGCCTCCTGGAGGAGTGCCTTCTTCTCCGGACGTCCGACGCGCTCCTTGAACTTCTCCAGGTCCGACAGGCCCCCATGATGTCCCGCGATGGCCATCGCCACGGGAAGTAGACCGCGGTCCACGCCCAGCGCCCACAGCGCCCCAGCGGTCGCATGGTCTCGGTCCGTCGACGCATCCACATCCTCCAGGTGCGCCTCGAAGCCATTCTCCTTCCGGATGCGGAACTGGAAGTGACGTCTGTATTTACCCAGGTCATGCCAGCGCCCTGTCGCGAGCGCTGGCACCTTCATGTCCTCGCGAGGCGCGAACTCCTCGGCGAGACTCCCGACAGCCTCCAAGTGGTCACGCAGGAGATGCGGGCGCATCGTCTCCGTGACATGAGCGAGCGGCTCTGCCGTCATGACGCGCGGCGGTTCATTCTCTGCCATCGCCATCCCCCATGACCTGGCCGAACCTCCCAGGTCATCTCAAGCACCGTACAGCACCAATGACTTATCGTCACCGCGCTGCCCACGGAGCGGTCAATTCCTCACATCTGCCCGAGGTATGACATCACCCTGATGGGTCGTCTCTACTCCCCAGGGGGTATGGACCCGCCATCAGATCACTGCGTCCAGTTCGACTGACGGAGAAGCCACGTCCTCGAGCTCCCCTGTCTGCCCTGCGCGCCAGTCTCCACCGTCCCGCCGGGCCCTTGCCTGCTTGCCCAGACAGACCGGCCGCGCGTGACGATATTCCGCCCACGCCGCGGCTCGTCATGAGTCTCGGCTTCAATGGATTCAGAGCGAATCCCGACGCGCGAGGAGGTGTACCGTGCTGAATACCGAACTCGTTGGCGAGCCCCTTCTTCACCTCGAAAGCCGCCGCCTGCTGGCTGAAGCCAGACGGGTCGTCCCGGAGGCTTTCGACTCTCAAGGACGGCTGCTCTCTCCCATCGCGGGCGCGTGGGTCCGTCCGCCTGCCTGGTTCGACGCCATCTCTCCCATCGACGGAAAGGTCCTCGCCGAACTGCCTTTGCTCGACGCCGCCCAGGTCGCCACGGGCGTCGAGAAGGCCGCCGGCGAGTTCATCCCGTGGGCCGCCCACTCCCTCGAGGACCGCAGCCGCGCCGTCATCGCCGCGGTGGACCTGCTCAAGGAGCACCGAGACCTGCTCGTGCGAATCCTCGCGTGGGATATCGGCAAGACACTGCCCACGGCCTACAACGACGTGGACCGGTGTCTCGCGGGCATCGAGTGGTACCTGGAGCAGATGGGCCCGATGCTCGAAAGCCGGCAACCGCTCGGCCTCGTGTCGAACATCGCCTCCTGGAACTATCCCTTCTCCGTGCTGCTGCTCAACGTGCTCGTCCAGACGCTCGCGGGCAACTCGGTCATCGCGAAGATTCCGACACAAGGGGGCGGTGTCTCGCTCACCGTCGCCTTCGCCCTGCTGCGCCGCGCGAAGCTGCCTGTCTCGCTCGCGGGTGGACGCGGAAGAGACCTCTCCGAATCACTCGTCGGCCACCCGCGCATCGCCGGGGTCGCCTTCATCGGCGGCCGAGCCAACGGCGCCGAGGTCCACCGCCGCCTGCGCGCCACCGACAAGCGCTACGCCCTGGAGATGGAAGGCGTGAATGCCTACGCCGTCACCTCCTTCTCGGACTGGGACAAGCTCGGCCAGCAGATTCGCGCGGGCTTCGACTTCGGCAAGCAACGCTGCACCGCCTACACGCGCTGGGTCGTGGAGCAGTCGCTCGTCCCCAAATTCGTGCGGACGTACGTGGACGCCGTGTCCGCGCTCCGCGTCGGCAACCCGCTCCTGGGCGCGCCCGTGGACTTCGGGCCCCTCATCTCGCCAAGCAAGGTCGAGGAACTGCGCGCCCTCATCACCGACGCGCGGGAGCACGGCACCGCGGTGCTGTTCCAGGGCGAGCTCGCGGACGACGCCTTCACCGCACAGCAGGAGCGAGGCGCCTACCTGCCTCCCACCCTGCTCTTCGGCGTCCATCGCGACAGCGAGCTGTACCTGCGCGAGCCCTTCGGGCCCATCGACGTGTTGATCTCCGTCGACTCCGAGGAGGAGCTGGTCCGGGAGGCCAATGTCTCCAACGGCGCGCTCGTGGCCTCCGTGGCGACGGATGACCCCGACCTCGCCGAGCGCATCGCCGGAAGGCTCCACGCCTTCAAGGTCGGCATCAACAAGCTGCGCTCACGCGGAGACCGCGAGGAGTCCTTCGGCGGAAAGGGCGGCTCCTGGGCCGGCGCCTTCGTCGGCGGCACGCACCTGGTACGAGCCTTCACCGACGGGCCCCATCCCATCGAAGGCAACTGGCCGGACTGACCTCGCCAGGCCCCAGGAAAGACGAAGGGCGAGCCCCCGGGAGTCACTCACCCCGAGGCGCTCGCCCTCGCATCAACACACCGCGCCCGCGTCAGTCCAGGTTGCGAACGCCCACGTGGACGTGGTCGTCGTGGTCGATGTTCGAGCCCCAGAGCACCTGAACCCGGTACTCCTTGTCTTGGAAGGTGAACGGCTGCTTGTGGTACGTGCCGAGCTGGTCGACGGGAAAGCCGTAGGCCTTGGCAATCGCCTCGGCCAGCTTGGTGCCCTTCGTGCCCTCCGCCGGGAAGTCGTAGGCGTACGCGTTCGTCTGCGACGTGTGGTGGTCGGAGGTGGACTTCGAACCAATCGACCCCGTCTTGGTGCGCTTGGTGCTGGAGACCGAGAACCCCATCTCCGTCGCGATGTCCTTGGCCCGCTGCGCCGCCAACTGCGCGCCGCTCCACGCCTCGCGCATCGCCGGCGTCTCGAGGCGGTTGGCCGCCGCCATCAGCCCCTGGGTGCTCAGGGTTCCCGTGAACGAGGTCGGCTGTCCCAGCGGGTTGGCGGACAACACCGAGGCCGCGGTGAAGCCCGGCGGCTGCCCCGCAACCACCTGCTGCGAGATGGGCGTGGGCGAGAGCATCGACAACTGGGGGTTGATGTCCACCGGGGCCGCGGGGGGCGCCGCCGTGAAGGCGTCCACCTGCAGGGAGGCCTGGACCGCCTGAGCCGCCGCGGCGGCCTTCGCTGCTTCCGCCTTCGCCGCTTCCGCCTTCGCGGCCTCGGCCTTCGCCGCATCCGCCTTCGCCGCATCCGCGCGAGCGGACTCGGTCGATTCGGACCGGGTGGAGGACTCAGACCTGCTGGCGCTGTCTGCGCCCCTGCTGCCGCCAGAACTACCACTCACGCTGGACATGTGCGGACCTCAGTCAAAACACGGGAAAGCCCCGCGTCGATTATCACCCGACAAACGTGGAAGTTGCGCTCAGCCCTCCAGGTGGGGACGAAAGCCAGCCGCTCCCTCGAGGAAGCGTGCTTGAGACATGTCTGTTTCTCATCCCTCGCGAATCCACCCGCGACACGCCACGGGGGTGGGACGGCGCGGACCCCGGCTCCGAGCCCCGCGAGGCCTCTTCGTTCCGCTCAGCGCGAGGTGTTCAGTCGTACGTAGTGCGGACGCTCTGCCCGCACGCCATTGCCAGTCCTTGACGCGGCGCGGTTAAGTTGCCGGCCATGAACCGCGAATACCACCGCTGGCACAGCGAGCGCCTGCATCGGGACATGGAGTTGCTGCTCTTCGGCCACTCCGGGGAACCGGTGCTGCTGCTCCCCACCAGTCGGGGGCGCTTCTACCAGGCCGAGGACTTCGGCCTCATCGGCGCCATCGCCGACCGCATCCAGTCCGGCCGCTACGTCGTCGTGTGCCCGGACTCGGTGGACGAGGAGTCGTGGTTCAACAAGTCCATCCATCCCCATGACCGCATCGCCCGCCACCAGGAGTGGGAGGCATATCTCTTGAACGAGGTGGTGCCGCTGCTCTTGAGTCGGAGCACGGGAGGCCGGCTCACGCTTGCCGGGTGCAGCTTCGGCGGCTTCCACACGTACAACGTGGGCCTGCGCCATCCGGACGTCTTCCGCCGGCTCATCTCCATGGGAGGCAAGTTCGAGACGGACGAGTTCCTCGACGGCCACCACGACTCGGACGTCTACTACCACTCCGCCACGCAGTGGCTGCCCAACATCACCGACGGCAACCAACTCTCCGCGCTCCAGCGCGTGGAGATGGTGCTCGCGGTGGGCGAGCACGACTTCTGCCGAGGCTCCAACGAGCACCTCTCCAGCCTGCTGTGGAAGAAGGACCTGGCCCACCAGCTCGCCATCTGGCAGGGCGGCAATCACGACTGGCCCGTGTGGCGGGAGATGATTCAGCAGTACCTGCCCTGGTAGTCGCCGGGCATCAAGGCGCCGGGCCCGCTCAGGACTCGAGCGGGCGCAGCGTGCCGGCACTCACGCGGTGGAAGCGCCAGAGCAGCGCCAGGGCCACCACGATGAGCCCCGCACACAGGCCCCACCAGATGCCCACCACGCCCATCCCCAGCTTGAAGCCGAGCAGCCACGTGAGCGGCAGGCCGATGGCGTAGTGCCCCACCATGTTGGCCAGGAAGGTGAAGCGCGTGTCTCCGGCGCCGCGCAGCACGCCCGCGCCCACGCCCTGCACGCCGTCGAACACCTGGAAGACGGCGCTCACCATCAAGAGCGGAACCACCAGCGGAATCACGTCAGCAGGCGCGCCAGCCAGCTTCGCCAGGGGCAAGGGGAAGGTCGCGAAGAGCAGCCCTCCCAGGGCCATGAAGCCCGCGCCACTCGCGAAGGCCATGAAGCCGCTGAGCCGGGCCTGCGGGGTGTCGCGCGCGCCCACCGCCCAGCCCACGCGCACGCTGCCCGCGTTGCCGATGCCCACGGCCACCGTGAAGGTGAGGCTGGAGAAGGCAATGGCGATTTGATGCGCGCCCATGCTCGCCGGCCCCAGGCCCGCGGCCAGCACCCCCGCCAGCGCGAAGACGCCAATCTCCGCGGCGATGTGCAGCCCCGCCGGAGTGCCGATGCGCGCCGCCTGAGCCAGGTCCGTCCACACCGGCCTGCGCGTGGGCTTCGTCTCCGGCGCGGGCATGCGGCGCACCGCCCAGAGGACGATGCCCAGCTGCAACGCCGTGCACAGCACCGAGTCCACCGCCGCGCCCACCACGCCCAGCGCCGGCACCAGCCGCAGCGGGCCCGTCCACTCGGGAAGCCCCGCGCCGCCGAAGACGAGCAGCAGGTCCGCCAGGAGGTTCACCACGTTCGCCGCCAGCGTGGCCACCACCAGCGGGCGGATGTTCGCGGTGGACGTCAGGTACGTGCGCACCGTCATGAAGGCCAGCATCAGCGGCAGGCAGGGCGCGCGCCACACGAGGTAGTCCTTCGTCTGCTGCAGCTCCGGCTCGACGATTCCCGCCCAGGGAAGCACGCCCGGCGTCGTCAACAAGAGCATCCACAGCACCACGCCCGCCGCCAGCGCCAGCCAGCCGCCCTGCCATAACAGCGCGCGCGCTCGGGACTCGTTGCGCGCGCCGATGGCCTGGGACAGCAGGGGGTCCAACCCCATCATCAGCCCCATGCCGAAGCTGCTGACGGCGAAGAAGAGGCCGTTGCCCAGGCCCGCGGAGGCCAGCGCGGAGGTGCCCGCGTGCCCCATCACCAGCGTGTCCACCAGGCCCATGAGCGCCTGCCCGCCCTGGGCGATGGCGATGGGCACCGCCAGCTTCGTCAGGGCCCGGAACTCGGTGCGAAGAGGGGTACGGACTTCGGTTTGTGGCGGAACGACGGCGGTGGACATGACGGCCCGGCCTATAGCGCCTTCCGAAGTGGAATGCGCCAATCGCGAGGGACGCCTCTTTGCCCGCCCACCTGACCTGCCCGGGCGGTGGACCGTCTCCGGAAAAAGACAGGGGCCCCCGGACATCCACTGTCCCGAGGGCCCCGACCCATCACGTCATGTCACGCCCGCGTCGATGCGGGTGCGACTTCAGCGCACGGGCGGCTGGAACACCGTGGTGGCCACCGGCGTCTGGAGCGAGCCCACCTTCGACGCGCGGATGCCGGCGTCGGTGATGGCGTACACATAGTCGTCCGCCATGACGCTGCGGCGCACGGAGGGCGACCAGTACCAGCTCCACTGGGGCTCGTTGAAGCGCTGGTACACGTCCTTCATCGACAGCGCGCCCACCGGCGTGAAGCCCGTGGCCGTGTCCACGCGGAACACGCGCAGCTCGCTCGTGAAGCCCGTCCAGTAGTCGTACCCGTTGTTGTAGTTCCAGTCCGTGAAGGGCAGGGCCAGCAGGCCCTTGGCGGGGAAGAAGTTGAACGCCTTGTGGTCGCCCTGCGCGTCGCTGTAGCTGCTCGTCCCGCCCATCCGATGCGTGAAGGCCTCCTTCGGGTGGGCCAGATCCGTCACGTCGAACAGCGACAGCTTCAGCGCGCGGCTGGTCCAGGTCCCGTCCTCGGCTCGGTCCTCGCCGAAGGTGAGCAGGTGCGTGTCACCCAGCGGGTGGATGTACGTGGAGAAGCCCGGAATCTTCAGCTCGCCCACCTTGCGCGGGTGCGCCGGGTCACTCAGGTCGAAGGTGAAGAGCGGGTCCGTCTGGCGGAAGGTGACGACGTAGCCCTTCTTGCCCACGAAGCGCGCGCTGAAGATGCGCTCGCCCGCCGCCAGGTCCTCGCTGCGACCCAGCTCCTGGAGGTGTCCGCCCTCGGCGCCGAACGTGACGACGCGGCTGTGGGTCTCCATCGAGTTGGGGACCGACACGCCGTCATTGCCGTTGTTGGTGGGGTCGACGCGCCAGGTGCTCACCGTGGTGGCCACGCGCAGCACGCCCTCGTGCTCGTCCATGGCGAACTGGTTCACCAGGCTGCCCTCCAGCGTGCCGCTGCCCGCGTACGTCGCGCGGTTCGGCTCGCTGAGGTCGAACTTGTGCAGGTACGTGTGGTCGGACTGGTTCGCCTCCGGCCACCACCACCAGTGCGACGCCGCCAGGTAGAGCGCCTCCGTGGACGCGTACACCGTGCCGGGCGCCGACACGATGCTGGTGCGGCCCAGGGGAGCCGCGCCCTCCGCGGCGTCCAGGTCCAGCGACAGCACCGTCACGAAGCCCAGCCCGGTGGGCGCGTTGGAGCGGTAGAAGTCCCCGCACGACACGGGCAGCGGCGTGACGGTTCCATCCTCGGCCACGTGCTTGCCCGGAGCCACCCAGTCCGCCAGCGTCTGCGCCCGGATGAGCTGCTCGTTCTTGACGAGGAGCGCGTCGATGGCCTCGTTCATCTGCTTCTTGCTGCGCTCCAGCGACGACGAGTACTCGGGATAGAAGCGCACGTCCGCCGGCCAGCGGAAGTCGTCCGACAGCACCAGCCGCACCGCGCCGTCCATGCGACGGGCGCTGAGGTACGAACCCGGCAGGAACACCTGCTGCTTCACCTGGGGCGAGGACAGGTTGGACACGTCCACCACCGTCACCTTCAGCGTGTCGCCCCCCATGTAGCCGCACCGGAAGCCCGCGCAGTCCATGACGGGCGCGCCCGTGAGCAAGCCGCCCCACACCGTGGGACGTCCCGGACGGTCGTCATCCACCTGCGAGGTGATGACCAGCCGCTTGCGCTCCTTGTCGTAGAGCATCTCCCGGGGCCAGCCCTGGATTTCCATCGACGAGGCCAGGGTGAGCTGCTCCGCGGGCCAGGAGCGGTGCAGGTACAGCCGGGGTCCGGACAGCACGAAGATGTGCGTGCCGTCGTTCTGCACGAAGTCCGCCTCGTGCACGCCCGCCACCTGGTTGTTGGTGCCCGTGTAGTCATCCGGCCCGCGCGGCGAGCCGCCTCCCGAGCTGGCGTCGCCCTCCGTGGGGGCGTCCGCCCTGGGCGGCATCGAGCCGTCACCGAACAGCCAGCCGCCATTGCGAGGCCGCATCGACTCCAGCGACGCGCGCATCCTCCGGGTCGCAGTGTCCTCGATGTACTGCTCCAGCGGAGCACAGTCCTCGAAGGACTCCAGCCGGGCCTGCTGCTGCACCGGTTCGTTCTCTACCTTCGGGTACTCCGGGTCATCCCCGCAG